>DATKBU010000179.1:0-5404 GCA_035513815.1 Egibacteraceae bacterium | reverse complement strand
TGCACGGCAGCCTCGATCGGCTGCTGGCGCTGCCGGACGACCTGGAGGTCGATCCGGGGCACTTCGCCGGGTCGGCCTGTGGGAAGGCGATGAGCGGTAAACCGAGCTCGACGATCGGGTTCGAGCGCCGCTTCAACGAAGCGCTGCGGCCGCGGTCTCGGGCGGAGTTCGTCGCCTTCATGACGGGGGACCTGCCGCCGCAGCCGCCCGAGTTCGAGCGGATTCGTCTGACCAACCGCGGTGTCGCCGCCGTCGGGTGACAATCGCTCCATCGGAGCCAGCGGTCGCGCCGCTAGCCGCCCCCGGCGCCATCCGGCTCGGCCTGCGCGCAAACTGGCGGCAGTTCGCGCTGCTTGTCCTGATCAACGCGTTCGTCGGCGGGATGATCGGCCTCGAGCGGGCGGTGCTGCCGGTGCTGGCCGAGGAGGAGTTCGGGCTCGCCTCGCGGTTCGCCATCCTCTCATTCGTCGCGAGCTTCGGGGCGGCCAAGGCGCTGACGAACCTGCTGGCAGGACACCTGAGCGATCGTATCGGTCGGAAGGGCGTGCTCGTCGCGGGCTGGCTGTTCGCACTGCCGGTCCCGCTGCTGCTGGTGGCGGCACCGACCTGGGGTTGGGTGGTGTTCGCCAACGTGCTGCTCGGGGTGAACCAGGGGCTGTGCTGGTCGACGACGGTCGTGATGAAGATCGACATCGTCGGCCCGGCCCGGCGCGGCTTCGCGCTCGGCCTGAACGAGGCAGCCGGCTACGGAGCATTCGCGGTGGCGGCGCTGGCGTCCGGGTACATCGCGGCCGCCTACGGACCACGGCCGTACCCCTTCCTGCTGGGGCTCGTCTTCGCGGCAGCCGGCCTGCTGCTGTCGGCGCTCTTCGTGCAGGAATCACGCGACCACGCGCGTCACGAGTCGCGAGCGAACGGGGCGGCCGCTCCGTCGCGCCGCTTTGGCGAGGTCCTGGCGCTGACGACCTGGCGGGACCGGGCGCTCTCGTCTGTGAGCCAGGCCGGGCTGGTCAACAACTTGAACGACGGCATAGCGTGGGGCCTGTTCCCGCTGGTGTTCGTCAGTGCCGGGCTCGGGCTCGAGCGGGTGGCGATCCTGGCAGCGCTGTACCCGGGCGTGTGGGCGATCACCCAGCTGGCGACCGGGGCATTCTCCGATCGACTGGGACGGAAGCGTCTGATCGTGGCCGGGATGTGCCTGCAGGGCGTGGCGATCGCGCTGGTGGCGCTCACGGCCGGCTTCACCGCGTGGGCGGTCGCGATGCTGCTGCTGGGAATCGGGACGGCGATGGTGTATCCGACGCTCCTTGCGGCGATCTCGGACGTGGCGGACCCGGCGTGGCGGGCGTCATCGATCGGCGTCTACCGGCTCTGGCGAGACGGCGGGTACGTGGTCGGCGCACTGGTCGGCGGGCTGCTGGCCGACACGGTCGGGCTCCAGTGGACGATTGGGGCCGTGGCCGCGCTGACATTCGCGTCCGGCGTGCTGGTGCAGGTGCGGATGTACGAGACGCTGCGGCGGTAACTGTTTCGCACCGGAGACGCGGCGGGGAGTAGGCTAAGGCAGAGCCGCCGCGCGGCGGTCGTCCCGGGAGGACACGTCGCTGTCGTTCAAGATGTGGATAGACGCCGACGCGCTGCCGAGCGAGGTCAAGGAGATCGTGCTGCGGGCGGCGCGGCGGCTGAGCGTCGAAACGGTGTTCGTCGCCAACAAGAACGTCTGGGTTGGAGATGATCCGCTGGTGTCGTTCGTGCGCGTGGGCGAGGGGCCGGACGTGGCAGACACGTTCATCGTCGAGTCGAGCTCGACGGGCGACATCTGCGTCACGGCTGACATCCGGCTGGCGTCGCGCTTAGTCGAGAAGGGACTGGTGGCGATCGACCCGCGCGGTGAGCTGTACTCTGAGGAGAGTGTCGGCGAGCGGCTGTCGATCCGGGACTTCATGGCCGGCCTGCGAGAGGCCGGCATTCAGACCCGAGGCCCGCCGCCGTTCAGCGCGAAGGCGAAGCAGAGGTTCGCGTCGCTGCTGGACCGAACCCTGACGAGGGCCGCGCGCGAACCGGGCTGACGGACATGCCGGGTGCCGGGCAGCTGACGGTCCGAATTCCGTTGACAGGCCGGCGGGCGCTCCATAGACTGGTAAGAAGCTGGACTGGAGGGAGTCGCGGATGCCTGACGTTCGTGTGTTGCGTCGCGCGATGTCCTGTGAACGGTGCGGAACCAGCCTCTGACCGGCTGACGTTTCAAGTAGCGGCACCGGCCGCGGGCGGATCACCTGCCCGGGGGCCGGTTTTTTGTTGCTTGAGGAGTAGGACCTGGTGTCGGTTTCGTTCGGCCAATACGGCGACCTGCTGCGCCGCTACCTGGCGCCGGACCTGGGGAAAGCGCTGCTGCTCGGGGTGCTGCTGCTGGCAAACGTCGGATTCCAGCTGCTGGGCCCGCAGATCCTGCGAAGCTTCATCGACGGTGCGGCGGCGGGCGCACCGGGCGACGCGCTGACGATCACCGCGCTGCTTTTCCTGGGGGTAGCGCTGGCGCACCAGGGGCTCGGCGTAGCGGCGGCCTACGTGGGCGAGGACGTCGGGTGGCGCTCGACAAACCGGCTGCGGGCCGACCTGGCCAGCCACTGTTTGCGACTGGACATGCCGTTCCACAACGCCCGCACGCCGGGCGAGATGATCGAGCGGATCGATGGCGACGTGACGGCGCTGGCGCTGTTCTTCTCGCAAATCGTCATGCGCATAGTGGGCAGCCTGCTGCTGCTGATCGGCGCGGTCGTGCTGTTGTTTCGCGAGGACTGGCGGATCGGGGTGGCGATGCTGCTATTCGCGATCGTGGCGATCACGCTGCTCGCGCGATTCCGCGAGTTGGCTGTGCCGCACCTGCGCGACGAGCGCGAGGCGAGTGCCGGAGTCTTCGGCTTCGTCGAGGAGCGGCTGGCTGGCCTGGACGACATTCGCTCGCGCGGCGCCGGGCGCTACGTCATGCGCGGGCTCTACGGCGTCATGAGGCGGCTCTTTCACCAGGCGCGCCGCGCCTGGATGATGGGATCGCTCGTCGAGGCGCTCGTGGTCGGGCTCTTCGCGATGGCCTATGTCATGGCACTGGGGCTTGGCGGCAACCTGTTCCTGGCCGGGGCGATCACGCTCGGCACGGCGTTCCTCTTCTTCCAGTACACAGACATGCTGCGGACGCCGATCGAGCAGCTGACTCACGAGGTGCGCCAGCTCCAGACGGCAACGGCCGGTATCGTGCGCATCGGCGAGCTGCTGCGAATCGAGCCGAAGATCCTCGACGGCCCGATCGAGCGCTTGCCGGAGGGCCCGCTCGGCGTCGCATTCGAGGCGGTCTCTTTTCGCTATGCCGCCGACACGCCGGTGCTGGAGGACGTCTCGTTCGCGCTCGAGCCGGGACGGGTGCTGGGGCTCCTCGGCCGCACCGGCAGCGGTAAGACGACGATCTCGCGGCTGTTGTTCCGACTCTACGAGCCCACAGCCGGGGTCGTGCGGGTGGGCGGGGCGGACCTTGGCCAGGTGCGGGTCGAGGGTCTCCGACGCCGGATCGCGATGGTGACCCAGGAGGTTCAGCTCTTCGACGCGAGCGTGCGCGACAACCTGACGTTCTTCTATCGCGCGATCGACGACGACAAGCTGCGAGCGGTGCTCGAGGACCTGGGACTCACGTCGTGGCTCGCCCAGCTGCCGGACGGCCTGGACACGCGGCTGCGCGGCGGCGGCGCGGCGCTCTCGGCCGGCGAGGCTCAGCTGCTGGCAGTCGCGCGTGCGTTCCTGGCCGACCCGGGCTTGATCGTGCTCGACGAGCCATCGTCGCGGCTCGATCCGGCCACCGAGCGTCTGATCGAGGGGGCGATGGGTCGACTGCTGGCCGGGCGGACGGCGATCGTGATCGCGCACCGGCTGCAGACGGTGGAACGCGCCGACGACATCCTGATCCTCGAGGATGGTCGGATGCGGGAGTGGGGTCGGCGCGCCGACCTGGCAGCCAGGCCTGAGTCGCGGTTCGCCGAGCTGCTGCGGGTCGGCCTGGAGGAGGTGCTCGCGTGAGCGCCTGGGAGCTTCTCTGGCGCGTGGCCGGGTATCGGCCGGGGCTGTTCGCGGCCAACTGCGCCGTCTGGGGACTGGGTCACGCGCTGCCGCTGGTGCTCGGGCTGGCGGTCCGCGGCTTCTTCGACGCGCTGAGCGGCGAGGCGCCAGCCGGGGCGAACTACTGGACGTTCCTGGCGGCGATCGTCGCGTTCGGCGCCAGTCGAGCTGGCACGATCGTCGGCGGCGTCTGGCTCTGGGCGACATACTGGTTCACGATCACCGGGCTGCTGCGACGGAACTTGATGGAATGGCTGGTCGAGGGACCGGGCGCGCGATCGCTCCCTGAAGCACCGGGCGAGGCGGTCAACCGCTTCCGCGACGACGTCGAGGAGGCACTCACCTATATCGAGTCCTGGGTGGACCTATGGGGCGCTGGGCTGTTCGTGGTGCTCGGACTGGCGGTGATGTTCGCCGTCAGCCCGACGATGACCGGTGCGGCCGTCCTGCCACTCGCCGGGGTCGTGCTGCTGATGAGTCGGATGGGCCCGCGCCTGCGGGCGTACCGGCGGGCGAGCCGCGAGGCGACCGGCCGGGTGACGGAGTTCGTCGGCGAGGTCTTCGGAGCAGTGCAGGCGATCAAGGTGGCCTCGGCCGAGACGCGGGCGATCGGACATCTCGAGGAGCTCAACGAGTCACGGCGCAAGGCGATGGTGCGGGACCGGCTCTTTGGCGAGCTCGTGCGGTCACTCGGCCACAACATGGCGAACGTCGGAGTCGGGGTCATTCTGCTGCTGGCGGCGGAGACGATGCGCGCCGGAGCGTTCACGGTCGGCGACTTCGCGCTGTTTGCGCTCTACCTCGGGCGCATGGCCGGGTGGGTCGGGTTCCTCACGACCGTGGTGACCCAGCACAAGCGGGTACCAGTATCGCTCGACCGACTGGATGCACTGCTGCCGGACGCGCCGCCGCGCCAGCTGGTGAAGCACGCACCGATTCATACCGATGGACCGCTGCCGGACGTGCCGGAGCCGACCGCGAGCGCCGCCGACCGTCTGAACGTCCTGGAGGTGCGTGGGCTGACGGCGCGGCACGACGGCGGCGAGCGCGGAATCGAGAGGGCGACCTTTCAGGTTCAGCGCGGCGAGATGGTCGTGGTGACGGGCCGAATCGGCTCGGGCAAGACCACACTGCTGCGGGCTATGCTCGGGCTGGTGCCGCGGCAGGCCGGCGAGATCCTGTGGAACGGACGGGCGATCGAGGATCCGGCGACCTTCCTGGTACCACCGCAGGCGGCGTACACGCCACAGGTGCCGCGACTATTCAGCGAAACCCTGCGAGAGAACATCCTGATGGGCCT
>DATKBU010000178.1:0-21041 GCA_035513815.1 Egibacteraceae bacterium | reverse complement strand
TCTCCGGCGCCGCCCCGTGGTCGCACGCCCTCGCCGCCATGGCCCTCCTGCCGCTCGGCGCCTGGGTCAGCTATAGGCAGCGCGGGAAGCGCAATCTCGGGATCAAGGCGATGCTCGCACTCGCCGCGCTCATCGCCCTCGCTCGGTTCTTCTCAGACCTGGGATTCGCCGGAAGCCTCGACGACGCGAGGCAGCCATTGGCGGAGCTGTTCCTGGCCGTGCAGATCATCCACGGATTCGACCTTCCGGCGCGCCGCGACCTCGGGTTCACGATCGCGTCCTCTCTGACCCTGGTGGCGCTTGCGGCGGCCACGACCAGCACGATGGGACTGATCCCCGTGCTGGCGATCTGGGCTGCGCTGACCGCGGCCAGCCTGGCGGCCATGCAGCGCAGCGCGGCGTACGAGCGCGCCGAGCAGCTCTGCGACGCGGCGCCGATTGCGATCATCGCCCCGGACGGACCTGCGCGCCCCTCGGCGTTGCATCTCGGCGGTGACGTCCCCGCGATCGCCCGGGCTGCGGCCCCGGCCCTGAAATCGAGCGCCGCTGTGCTGGCTGCCGGCGCGCTGACGTTCCTCCTCCTGCCGCAGCAGCAGTCGACGCGGACGTTCAGCCTCCCCATGCGCGGGCTTGCAGCCACTGCGCTGTCCGATGTCGAGGTGACGAACCCCGGACTGCCGAACAGCGGGCGGTCCGGCGGCGCCTTCAACCCTGACGCGTACTTCGGCTTTGCCGAGCGACTGGACGCGCGCACGGTCGGCGAGCTGTCCGACGAGATCGTGCTCAGGGTGCGCGCGGACCGTCCGCGACCGTGGCGCGGCATGGTCTTCGACCGCTACGACGGGGCCGTGTGGACTCGCTCCAGCGCCGACATTGCCGACAGCCAGGTGCGCACCGGCATCCCCGCGCTGCTCGAACTCGAGCCTCGCCCGCTGGCCGCCAGTGGGGAGGTTGTTCAGACCTTCGAGCTGGTCGAGGACACGCCGAACCTGATCTTCGCGGCCGCCGAGGCAGTGGTTGTCTACTCCGCGACCGGCTCGGTTCGACAGTGGTCCGACGGCACCATCACAACCGCCAGCCTGCAGGAGGCGGGGACGATCTATTCAGTCATCTCCCGAGTCGATGACAGCCCGCCCGCCCGCCTCGCGCGCCAAGGGCCATGGACGTCGGGCGGTCAGCTTCCCGCCGCCGAGCTTCAGCGCTACCTCCAGTTGCCCGGCGATCTGCCTCAGCGGGTGCGTGATCTCAGCGCGGAGATCGCCACCGACCAGCCTTCCCCGTACCTCATCGCCACGGCGGTCGAGTCATGGCTGGGGGAGAACACCGAGTACGTGCTCAACGTCCCGCCCGCGCCGCTCGGCCGCGACATCGTGGATCACTTCCTCTTCTCCTCTCGCCGCGGGTGGTGCGAGCCGATCGCCTCGTCGATGGTCGTGCTGCTGCGCGCCAGCGGCGTTCCGGCCCGGCTGGCCACCGGCTTCACCCCCGGCGACCGCAATCCGCTGACCGGCTGGCACACCGTGCGGATGAACGACGCCCACGCCTGGGTCGAGGCCTGGATCCCCGGCCACGGGTGGGTGGCCTTCGACCCCACCGGCGCGGTGCCGCTGGGTGAGGAGCCGCCAGGGCTGCGGATCCCGCTGGTGGACCTCGCCCGGTCGATCGGACGCGCAGTCGCGGACGCCATCCCCGACGGCGTCGGCCACGCGCTGGCAGCCACGGCCGCGTGGGCGCGCGAGCATCCGCTGATCGCGGTTCCGACCGCGGTCGCGGGCGCCGCAGCGGCGCTGCTGCTCACCCGTCTGCGGCGGCGGCCTGCGACACCGGCGGGACCGTTCGAGCGGCTCGCAGCCGGACTGGCCGCAAACGGCGTCGCGCTGCGGCCGTGGGAGACCCCCAGGGAGTACGTGGCGCTGGCCCGTCTGCGCCGCCGCGACCTGCCCCGAGACGCGCTGGCGATCGTGCTGGCGTGGGAGGAGTCACGGCGCTACGGGGATGGCGCACAGGCGCCGACACTTCAAGAAGCCGACGCTGCGGCGGACGCCGCACTCGAAGCCCTCGCGCGCCCGCCGAAGGACGCGGGCTTCGCGCTGGCCGGATCAACCCGAGAGGCGAGTGAGCCCCAGTGAGCAGCGGAAATCCCACCGCATCTGGGCCTGGCGGCATCACGGTTCGCCCCGGCGCGTCTGCCGACGAGCCCGCCGACGCCGAGGTCGGATCGCGCGTGCTGCGACTGGTCGGGCTGGTGGCTGGCTCGACCGGGGGCGTCGAGTGCGTGCAAGAGGTCAGCGAGGCGGACTATCGACGGTATGAGGCTGCGGCAGCGCAGTTGCGGCGCTTCTCGACCAACGACACCTACGCGCTGGTGGTGCGGTCCCACACGCGCTTCCGGATGCGCAGCGCGGCGTACGCGCAGCGCGCTGCGGCGGAGGAGATGCCGGTCAGCTGGCGCACGGCGTTCGTCGACCTGCTCGGCGAGCTGATGAGCTGCCTCGCCAGCGCGCAGCTGTTCCTGGATCGAACTCAGAACTGGCTGGCGGAGGACGAGACGCGGGCGGCGGCCCGCGAGGCGTTCGACGAGGCGCTCGCGCGGGCGCTCGCCAAATCGTTTCCGTTCCGGTTCCTGTGCGCCATGCGGGGCTATGTCGAGCGCTGCGGGCTTCCGCCGGGGCGCGTCACATCGCAGGTCCGCCTCGTGCGCGAGGACGGCCGCCACGACCGGTCCGTGGTGCTTGAGCTGTTCAGGGACGGATTGCTGGAAGATCCCGCCGCCCCATGGGGACCGCTGCGCGACGAACTCCGCCGCGAGCACGATCGCATCGACGTGACTTCGTGCCTGAGCGCAATGATGAAGCACCTGGAGGACATCATGCGCGCCGGCCTGGCCGCGGACCTGGACGCGCTGTCGGCCAGCGCAGATGTGATCGAGGACATCGCTGCCCCCGTCCTGTCCCGTTCCGGTGACCCCCACATGATCACGATGCACCTGGATCCGCGCCGCGATTCAGTGCGAAAGGTTGGGATGCAGCCGGTCCCCGTCGACCTCCTCGCGCTGGCGCGCGAGCGCTGCCCGCGCTCCTGATGATGGCGCGCTACTTCTTGGCTGACTCGAAGTAGGGATTCTCCCCGGCCGCGTGGTCGGTGACGTCAACCACACTGGTGATCTCCGGCACCGCATCTCGAATCGCGACCTCGATGCCCTGCGTGAGCGTCACTGACGCCATGCCGCATCCCTGGCAACCCCCGGACAGGCGCAGATACGCCGTCCCCTCCTCGACCGCGACCAGCTCCGCGCTGCCCCCATGCGACGCGATGGAGGGATTGATGTGCTCATCGAGCAGCTGGAGCACACGCTGGGAGACCGGCCCGCTGAGGTCGCCGGTCGGGCGCGTCCCGACCACAGGGCTCGGGCTGTTGGGGTTATCGAGGAAGATCCCGCCGGTCTCGAGATCGCCCTCGCGGTCCAGTGTCGCGCCGCGCAGCGCGTCGATGCTGGATCGCGGGATGACGACCGCGACATCGTCCTCGTCCTGCACGACATGCTCCGGACCCGTCTTGTCCACCTCGTCGAGCCACAGCCGGTAGGCGTACGCGCCGCGCTCCACGCCCGTGACCTCCAGCCACAGCGCGAGGCGGTCGGGATCCTCATCGCGCGAACGAAACCACACCACCTTCTCCCGCGCCGCTGGAGTGACGGTGATCACGTGCTTGCGTGAGGTGTCGTCGGCGTTCATCGCGCTCCCATCGTCACAGCCTGAAGGGCTACGGTACCCATTGTGGTTCGCATCCTGCTGCTGCTTCCGTCTGCGACCTATCGGGCCGAGGGCTTCCTCGAAGCAGCCCGAGCGATCGGCGCGGAGGTCATTGTGGCATCGGAGCGCCGGCAGGCGCTCGCCGGGCTGATGAGCGGCCGCGCGCTCCAGCTGGATCTGCGGCGGCCCGAGGCGGCCGCGGACGCCATCGTGGCGCATGCGCGCACGCTGCCCCTGGACGCCGTCGTCGCTGTGGACGACCAGGGCGTGCTCGCCGCGACCCTGGCCGCGGCGGCGCTCGGGCTGCCGCACAACCCGGTCGAGGCGGTCGCGGCCACGCGCGATAAGGCGTCGCTGCGAGCGCTGGCTGACGCCGCCGAGATCCCTCAGCCGGCCTGGGCGCTCGTGGGGCCCGCCGACGACCTCGCGGCTGCGGCCGGCCGCGTCGGGCTCCCCTGTGTGGTCAAGCCGCTCTCGCTGTCGGGCAGTCGAGGAGTCATCAGAGCCGACGACGCCGACGGCGCGGTCCGGGCGGCCCAGCGGGTGCGGAGCATCCTCGCGGACGCAGGCGAGGACTCGGACGGGCCGCTGCTCGTGGAGTCGTACATCCCCGGCGCTGAAGTCGCGGTCGAAGGGCTCCTCCGCGGCGGGCGCCTTGAGGTGCTCGCCATATTTGACAAACCGGATCCGCTCGAAGGGCCCTATTTCGAGGAGACCATCTACGTCACGCCGTCGCGGCTGCCGGAGCAGTCCCAGTCCGCGGTCACCCGCCTGGTTGCCGACGCGGTGGCGGCGATCGGCCTGCGCGAAGGGCCAATCCATGCCGAGGCAAGAGTCGACGGCGATCAGGTGCGCCTGCTGGAGGTCGCGGCGCGATCCATCGGCGGCCTGTGCGCGAGAGCGCTGCGCTTCGGCCTCGGCGTCACGCTCGAGGAGCTGATCTTGCGCCACGCGGCCGGCCTGCCGCTGCCAGACCTTGCTCGCGAAGCCCGCGCGTCCGGCGTCATGATGCTGCCCATCCCCCGGGCCGGGGCACTGACCGAAGTGCGAGGCCAGGAGGCCGCGCGACAAGTGCCCGGGATCGCCGGTCTGCAGATCACCGTAGCGCCGGGCCGCCCTGTTCGCCCGCTGCCCGAGGGCGATCGCTACCTCGGCTTCCTGTTCGCCCGCGCCGATCAGCCCGCCGAGGTTGAGCAGGCCCTCCGGCAGGCGCATTCGCTCCTGGACATCGTGATCGAGCCAGCGCAGATCGGCGCCCGCGCCTCGGAGGTCGAGTGCCGTTAGGGTGGCCATGATGCGGATGCTCCTGGTCTCCACGTACGAGCTCGGCCATCAGCCGCTGCATGTGGCCTCGCCGGCGGCGGCGCTGCGCGCGTCGGGGCACGACGTCCGCTGTCTCGACCTGTCCGTGCAGCCCTGGGATGCCGCCGCGGTCGAATGGGCTGACGCGATCGCGTTCTCCGTGCCGATGCACACGGCGATGCGGCTGGCGGTCCAGGCCGCCGAGATGATCCGTGCGCATCGGCCCGACCTGCCCATCTGCCTGTACGGGCTCTATGCGCCGGTGAGCCGCGACGCCACGGTGGGCCGCGCCGTCGACCAGGTGTTCGCGGGCGAGTACGAGCCGGCGCTGATCTCCTGGGCCGCTCGCCTCGATCATGGGGCGTCGCCAGCCGATCCGTCTGCGCCGCTGATCCACCTCGGCAGGGGCCGCGCGAGCTTCGCGCGACCCGCCCGAGATCTCCTCCCGCCGCTGGAGCACTACGCGCGACTGGCCGATCGAGGCGGGGAGCGCCTGGTCGGCTACGTGGAGGCGACCCACGGCTGCGCGCACCGCTGCCGTCACTGCCCCGTGCCGACGGTCTACGACGGCGCCTTTCGCGTTGTGGATGAGGCCGTCGTCGGCGACGACATCGCGCAGCTTGTGCAGATGGGGGCCACCCACATCACGTTCGGCGACCCGGATTTCCTCAACGGGCCAGCCCACGCGCTGCGCGTCGTGCGGGCGATGCATGAGCGGTTCCCGCACCTGACCTTCGACTGCACCGTCAAGGTCGAGCACATCCTCGCCCACGACGGCATCTGGCCGGAGATGGCGCGGGCAGGCTGCCGGTTCGCCGTCAGCGCGATCGAATGCCTCAACGACCGCATCCTCGCGCTGCTGGCCAAGGGGCACACCGCAGATCAAGCCGCCGGGGCGGTGAAGACCCTGCGCCGCGCGGGCATCGAGCCGCGGCCCTCGTTCATGCCGTTCACCCCGTGGACGACGATCTCCGACGTCGTCGACGTGCTCGACTTCGTGCTCGCCCACGACCTGGTCGCGAACGTGGATCCGGTTCAGTACAGCATCCGCCTCCTCCTGCCGGAGGGCTCCCTGCTGCTGGACGTCGCCGAACTCGAACCCCACCTCGGGCCCTACGACGCTGAGCGGCTGAGCTACCAGTGGACGCCCGCGGATCCGCGGACCGATGCGCTGCAGGTTGAGATCGCCGCGCTGGCCGAGCGCTTCGCCGCGACCGGCGAGGCAATCAGAGACGCGTTCCTGGCCATCGACGGCGCCGTGCGCGCCGCCGCCGGTCGCCCGCCGATGGATCCTGCCTCGCTCGGAGACTGCGAGAACCGCCCCAGGCTCACCGAACCGTGGTTCTGCTGCGCGGAGCCGACGACAGGACAGCTGCAGCCGATCGGGCGCCTCTGAGCGGGCGGGGAGTAGGCTCGCCGCGTGCCGTACCGCACGATCATCGAGCCGTTCCGCGTCAAGTCGGTGGAGCCGCTGCGCTTCACGACCGCGCAGCAGCGGGCTGCGGCTCTCGAGGCGGCCGGCTGGAACCTGTTCGGGCTGAGCGCTGACGACGTCCTCATCGATCTGCTGACCGATTCAGGCACGGGGGCGATGTCCACCGAGCAGTGGGCGGCGGTGATGCGCGGCGATGAGTCCTATGCGGGGTCGCGATCGTTTGACCGCTTCGAGGCTGCGGTCCGCGACCTGACCGGCTATCGGCACGTCATCCCTGCGCATCAGGGGCGAGCCGCGGAGCGGATCCTGTTCTCGCAGGCGGTCCGCGCCGGCGACGTCGTGCCGAATAACACGCATTTTGACACCACTCGCGCCAACGTCGAGTTCCAGGGCGCGCGTGCGCTGGACGTTCCGTGCGCCGAGGCGGCCGACCTCCAGCTCGATGGGCCATTCAAGGGCAATGTGGACATCGAGGCGCTCGACAAGGCGATCGCCGACAGCGGCCGCGAGCATGTGCCGCTGGTCATGGTGACCATCACCAACAACTCAGGCGGGGGCCAGCCGGTGTCGCTGGCCAACCTCCGCGCGGTCCGCGAGGTCTGCGACCGGCACGAGATCCCCCTGTTCCTCGACGCTGCGCGCTTCGCCGAGAACGCCTGGTTCATCGTCCAGCGCGAGGAGGGCCAGCGCGACCGCTCGCCCCGCGAGGTCGCCGAGGAGGTGTTCCGCCTCGCTGACGGCTGCACGATCAGCCTCAAGAAGGATGGCTTCGGCAACATCGGCGGCGTGCTGGCCATGAACGACGACGAACTGGCGGAGCGCTGCCGCAACCTGCTCATCCTCACGGAGGGCTTCCCGACCTACGGCGGTCTGGCCGGCCGCGACCTCGAGGCCCTCGCGGTCGGGCTCGCGGAGGTCACCGAGCCGGATTACCTGCGCTACCGAGTGCGCACGGCGGAGTACCTGGCCGAGCAGGCGCAGGCGCACGGCGTGCCCACGGTCCGCCCCGCGGGGGGCCATGCCGTCTATCTGGACGCCGGGACGCTGCTGAGTCACATCCCCGCCCACCAGTACCCCGCCCAGGCGCTCGCCGCCGAGCTGTACCTGGAGGGCGGCGTGCGGGGAGTCGAGATCGGCACGCTGATGTTCGGACGCCCGAACGACAGCGGCGAAGATGAGCCCGCCCAGCACGAGCTTGTGCGCCTTGCCCTCCCGCGGCGGGTCTATACCCAGAGCCACATCGACTACGTCGGCGAGGTGATCGGGGAAGTGGCCGCCAGAGCGCACCGTCTCCGCGGCTACCGGATCGTGTCGCAGCCGCGCTGGCTGCGGCACTTCACCGCGGTGCTCGCGCCGCTGTGAGCGCCACGCCCCAGCGCCCCGCACCTCTGGATGCCGACGCCATTCAGTCGCTGCGTGATCTCGACTACTGCTATCTCACCACCACGGGTCGCCGGACGGGCCGTCCCCACACCATCGAGATCTGGTTCGGTTGCTCGCAAGGTCGGCTTTATCTCCTGGCCGGCGGCGGAGAAGGCGCCGACTGGGTCCGCAACCTGCTGGCTGACCGGTCAGTCACGCTTCGCCTTGGGGAGCGCGAGTGCGCCGCGACGGCCCGCCCAGTCACCGATCCGGCCGAAGACTCCTCGGCGCGCCGCCTGCTCGCCGCCAAGTACCAGGGCTGGCGGGAAGGTCAGGAGCTGAGCTCGTGGGCAGGCGGCGCGCTCGCCGTGGCGGTCGAGCCTGAGTCGGCCGGCTGACTCGCTGGCCGTGCGACGGCGATGTCGGGACCCGGGCGCTCGTGGGCCTATCATCCGCGAATGGGCTTGAGCTTAAGGACGGATCCTGACGCGGTGGACTGGCCTGCGCTGAAAGGCGCGCTGGCGGCCGACGACTTCGACAATGGCCGCACGGACCACGAGCTGGCGATTTCCTTCAAGCGAAGCTTCGCGTCGGTCTTCGCCCGGGACGACCAGGCAGTGGTCGGCACTGCTCGCGTCATCGCCGACGGCGTCTGCAACGCCTACCTGCTCGATGTCTGGACTGCTGCGTCGCATCGGCGCCAGGGGATCGGCGCGAGTATGGTGCGCGCGCTTCTGGACACCGTCCCCGGTCACCATGTCGCGCTGTTCACCAGCGATCACACCGACTTCTACCGCGATCTCGGGTTCGCCGAGGAGCGCGTCGGCATGTCGCTGGTGGCGGGAAAGTGGCTCGGCCGCTTCGATCCGCCGGCGCCCTAGGAGGCGCAGGCCTCACCATCCCGCGGATCCGCGACGCGCTCAGACGATTCGGCGGCCGGTGATCGTCGCCGGAAGGATCTGCACGAAACGCTCACGGGGCCCCGCCCAGGCTTTGAGGGGCAGGCGCCGCAGCTGCGACAGCTCATCGTCGTCCACGACCTCCGAAGCGCGGCCCTGAATGACGACGCTCCATCCTTCCTGCCACGCGAGGTCGACGGCATCGACCTCGAACGCGACCCGCTCTCCTCGCCTCGCCGTGTCGAGGAGCTGCCCGTCAGCGGTTCGCACGATGATGCGCCCTTCATGCAGCCGATAGTTGACCGGCAGGACCAACGGCCAGCCGTCGACGGTCATGCCGACGCGGCCCAAGTGGATCGGATGCCCGGCGACGAGCTGGAGGCTCTCGTCAGCCGATAGCACATGCAGCGAGGCGGGCTCAGCGGTCACGGCGCTCTCCTTGCGCATCCGGGTGCGCTCCGAGTCCAAGGCTAGCGGGCACAGCGTGCGCCGTCGCCGGGCGAACTCCCAGGCCGAACGGCCTGTTGTGAGGGGGACACACGACCCGTCGACGACCCCCGCCGCCAGCGCACTCTGGAGTTCAGCATCCGAACACAGGACTCGACATGACGCTGGATTCGGCGCGCAACGTGTACTCGTTCAGCGAAGGCGACCGTCATCAGAAAGCGCTGCTCGGCGGCAAGGGCGCGAATCTCGCGGAGATGACGCGGCTGGGCCTTCCGGTGCCGCCCGGGTTCACTATCACGACCGCGGCGTGCCGCGCCTACCTGGCGGAGGGCGAGCTTCCCGACCGCCTCATCGGCGAGATCGAGGCGGCGCTGCATGACTTGGAAACCGCGGTGTCCCGCAAGTTCGGCGACCCCGCTGATCCCTTGCTGGTGTCGGTGCGGTCGGGCGCGCCGTTCTCGATGCCGGGAATGATGGACACCGTGTTGAATCTCGGGCTGAACGACCGCTCGGTCCGGACGCTTTCGCAGCAGACCGGTGACGAGCGATTCGCCTGGGACGCCTACCGGCGGCTGATCCAGCTGTTCGGCAAGGTCGTGCTCGGCGTGCCCGGGGCAGTTTTCGAGGAGGCGCTGGCCAAGCTGGTCGCCGAGACCGGCGCCGCTGACGAGTCCGGACTCGCCGCCTCAGACCTGAGGGAGCTCACCGATACGTTCAAGGCCGCGGTGGGCGCCGCGTCGGGGACGCCGTTCCCGCAGGATCCGCACGAGCAGCTGCGCAGCGCCGTCGAGGCGGTGTTCAGATCGTGGAACGGGCGCCGCGCCCGCGACTACCGCCGGATGGAAGGCATCGCCGACGACCTCGGGACGGCGGTGAACGTCCAGGCGATGGTGTTCGGCAATCTCGGCGGGGATTCGGGGACCGGCGTGGCGTTCACCCGCGACCCCGCGACCGGCGAGCGCGTTCCCTACGGCGATTGGCTTGAAGGCGCCCAGGGCGAGGACGTCGTCGCCGGGACGAGGATCACCCGGCCGCTGGCCGAGCTGTCCGAGCGTTTTCCCGAGTGCGACAGCCAGCTGCTGGACGTCCTCGACACGCTCGAGCAGCACTACGGTGACATGTGCGACATCGAGTTCACGATCGAGAGAGGACGGCTGTTCATCCTCCAGACGCGCGTCGGCAAGCGCAGCGCCGCCGCGGCGCTGCGCATCGCCGTGGAGATGACCGACGAAGGACTCATCACGCAAACCGAGGCGGTGAAGCGCGTGCTGCCCGCGCAGCTCGAGCAGCTGCTCCACCCGCAGTTCGCGCCGCACGCGCGCTATCGAGTGCTGACCCGCGGCCTGGCGGCCTCGCCGGGGGCGGCGACCGGCGCTGTGGTGTTCACAGCCGATCAGGCCGAGGCGCGGGCGCGCACCGGCGAGGCCGTGCTGCTGGTCCGTCCCGAGACGTCCCCCGACGATCTGCACGGCATGATCGCCGCCAAGGGGATACTGACCTCGCGCGGCGGCCTGGTGAGCCATGCGGCGGTCGTCGCCCGCGGCATGGGCAGGCCGGCCGTGTGCGGCGCGGACGAGATCGAGATCGACCTCGAGAAGCGGCTCTTCCGCGTCGGCGACTTCACGGTGGTCGAGGGCGACGTGGTGTCGATTGACGGCGGCACAGGCGAAGTCGTGGTCGGACCGGTGTCCGTGGTGATCCCCAAGCCCGACGGGACGTTCGATCGGCTCCTCGGCTGGGCCGACGGCCTTCGCAGGCTCAGAGTGCGCGCCAACGCCGACACGCCTGATGACGCCGCTCGCGCGCGCGCCTTCGGCGCTGACGGCATCGGCCTGTGCCGCACCGAGCACATGTTCCTCGGCGAGCGGCTCGGGCTGATTCAGGAGTTCATCCTCGCTGACGGCCCCGATGAGGAGCGCCACGCGCTCGATCGCCTCGAAGCCCTCCAGAGGGCCGACTTCGCCGGGTTGTTCCGCAGCATGCACGAACGCCCGGTCACCATCCGCCTGCTCGACCCGCCGCTGCACGAGTTCCTGCCCGACATCGAAGAGCTGGCTGTCGCCGACGCGCGCGGCGAGCTCGATGAGGCGAGTCAGCGCCTGCTGACCGCCGCGCGCCATTGGCATGAGGCCAACCCGATGCTGGGCACGCGCGGCTGCCGGCTGGGGATCCTCCGACCCGAGCTGTACCGGATGCAGGTCCGCGCGATTGTGGGGGCGGCCGCCGACGTGGCAGCCGAGGGCCTGTCTCCTCGCACCGAGATCATGGTCCCGCTGGTGGCAGCCACGGGTGAGATGACCATGCTGTCTGCGCTGATCCGCGACGCGGCCGAAGAAGCGCAGGCGGCGGGCGACCAGCGGATCGCGTTCAAGGTCGGGACCATGATCGAGACGCCGCGGGCGACGCTGATCGCCGGCGAACTGGCGGAGACAGCCGAGTTCTTCTCCTTCGGCACGAACGATCTGACCCAGATGGCCTTCGGGTTCTCCCGCGACGACGTCGAGGGCCGGATCATGCCCCGCTACCTGGAAGCGGGCGTGCTGCCGGCGGATCCGTTCAGGCGACTGGACCGCGACGGCGTCGGGCGGCTGATCAGCCTGGCGGTGCGCGAGGGGCGCGCGGTCCGCGGATCGCTGGAGACCGGAGTGTGCGGCGAGCACGGCGGGGATCCGGACTCGATCCGGGTCTGCCACGAGCTGGGTGTGGACTATGTGTCGTGCTCACCCTACCGCGTGCCCGTCGCCCGACTTGCCGCTGCTCACGCCGCGATCGGCGCCGAGAGCACGGGGGCCAGCGTCTAACGCGGGGGGTGGCGCGGCGGCCCGCTCGTGGCGCTGAGCCCGCGCCTGACCACCGTGCGGCGGCGGCGCCCTCACCCAGGGCGCGAGGCCGCCCACTGGTGGCGCGCGCCCTGATGCAGCCCCGCATAGATCCGGTCGCGCAGCCGGTTTGCCTCCTCAGCCGTGAGCGTGCGGTCGAGGGTGCGCAGCATGATGCGCAGCAGCACGTTGTGCTGATCGCGCTGCATCCCCAGCCGACTCAGGATCGCTGCGGGCAGATCCTCCCCTGGGGTGCTGGCCACGACCGTGACCGACTCGACAAGGTCGGCCTGCGGCCCGAGCAGCGCGCGAATCTCATCGCCGATCAGCTCGGCGTCCGCGGGCGATTCCATCGCGACGGACAGGTCGCGGATGGCTGCAGGCATCGAGGAGACCGGTCGGTACGGATCCAGGTCGAGCATCTGGCCAGCGATCCGCGGATCCGGCGAGCGCAGGAGCCGGATGTCATCGATGCCCTTCCTGATCATCACCAGGCGATCGAGCCCCCATCCGGACGCCAGACCGGTCGCTGCGCTCAGCCCAGCGCCCGTGAGCACCTCGGGGTGCGCGAGCCCGCACTCGCCGACCTCCAGCCAGCCGCCCGGCCCGGCCACGTCGACCTGGCGGCCATCTTCGGTGTACGGGTGGCGGGCACGGGTCCAGCGCCAGGCGCGACCGGGGAGTGTCGCGCCGATGACCAAGCACACGAGCTCTTCGAGATCGTCGATGCCCAGGGGCGAGCCATCGGATCGGATGCGCCACAGATCCAGCTGGTGCGGCTCACCGACATGCTCTCGATCAATCGCGTCGCGGCGGTACACAATGCCCGGCACGCTGATCGCAGCGTCGCGCGTCCCCTCGGCAGCCACAGTCTCGAGCGCGGCCGGGACGCATGCGCTGGTGTGGCTGCGCAGCATCAGGTCGTCGGTCAGGTAGCGGCTGTAGCGGCCGTCGCGCGCAGCCGCGTCAGGCCCGTAGCGCAGCCGGTTGTAGTTGTCCTCGACTGGCACGACAGGGTTGGACCGGATGCGGCGGACGTCCACCCCCCAGCGCTGCGCGAGCGCACCTTCGGCCGCGTCGATCAGCGATTGCATGGCGTGGCTGCCCTGCGCTGGGTCCGTCAGGTCACGGGTCAGCAGGGCACGGCGTGCGGCGTGCGCGGAGATGGTCACGGTGGTCATGGCAAGAGAGCTCCTCGGGGTCGTGAGTGCGAAACGACGAACGCCCCCCGGAACTCGGAGGGCGTGGAGCTCGCTTCCTGCTAGATCAGAGCGCTGCGCACCGCCCCCGGAATGCCGGGGGGCACGCGAATCGGCGCCGCTGAAGATGCCTCACGTCCGACAGACTATCGCAAGACCACTACCTTGCGACACCCCCTTGACCACGGCCGCGCAATTCATCTAATGTTTCGATGAAACATGCGATGAATGTGGGGCGCGGGTGGTTCGATCGCTGCTGTACGAGAGGGTGCTTGAGGACATCAAGGGCCAACTCATCGACGGTGTGCTGGGTCCGGGAGATCGACTTCCGACCATCGCCGAGATGGCGCTGCAGACCGGCGTCAGCCAGCCGTCGGTGCGCGAGGCCTATCGCATCCTCGAAAGCATGGGGATTCTCGAGATCACCCAGGGCCGGGGCACATTCGTGTCGACCAGCTTCGCTGACCCGCAGGAGACCATCCGCGGCTTCCAGTTCGCCGAGAGCGAATCGCTGGCGCACCTGTTTGAGAGCAGGCGCATCCTGGAGCCGAGCATCGCCGCCTTCGCCGCTGAGCGCGGGACCGACGTCGAGCGGGACGCGATCGTGGCGACCGCCCGGGAGATGGAGGCACTGCACGCCTGCGGGGGCGACTTCCTCGAACCAGATGTCCGCTTTCACGAGCTCGTCGTGGCAGCGGCGCACAACCCGGTGATGGCCAAGATGCTGGCGACGGTCAACGAGCTTCTGCTCGACAGCCGTCGTCGCACGATGCGAATCGCCGGGGCGGACGAGAAGGCCGTGAACTACCACCTTCTCATCGGCATGGCCATCCGCGACAGGGATGCGGATGCGGCTCGGGCACTGATGCTGCAGCACGTGACAGACGTCGAGCAGGACGCGACGCGGAGGTTGCCCGCCAGGGGCGACACGGCGACGGCCAGCGACGGCGCATGACGGGCAACGACGGACGAGGAGGCAAGTGATGGCCCCATGGAAGTTCAAGACGCGAGCGGCCGGCTTCATCGCGCTCGCGGTGCTGCTGGCGGCGTGCCAGGGATCGGCGACCACCACGTCGCCTACGCCGACCAGCAGCCCCGCGGCCGGCGACGATGCCACTGCAGAGACCGACCCTGACGGGTCGACCGCGACACCCGCCGACAGTGACAAAGACTACTACTACGACCCCGCGCTGGAGGGCGAGGAGATCAACGTCGTCCTCTACGAGGGGCCCGGCACGATGCACCTGCGCCCCTACATCCCGCAGTTCGAGGAAGAGACGGGCATCAACGTCAACCTCATCGAGATCGCCGAGGACAACATCATCGAGCAGGAGGTCATCGACTTCACCACTCAGGCCGGCGCCTACGACGTCGTGCAGACGACGCAGGACGGCGCGGGCGTGGCGTACTTCGCGTCCGCGGAGTGGCTCGAGGACCTGACGCCGTATCTGGAGAAGACGCCCGCGGCGTTCAACTATGACGACTTCGCGCCGGCGATCCAGGCGGCGACCAGCTGGCCGTACGGCGGCGTGCCCAAGGTCGACGAGGCCCGGCCCTACGCCATGATGCAGGAGCTCACGACGCGGATCTTCGTGTACCGCGAGAGCCTGTTCAACGACCCCGACGAGCAGGCGGCGTTTCAGGAGGCCCACGGCCGCGAGCTGACCGTGCCGACGACGACCGACGAGCTGCTGGAGGTGGCGGAGTTCTTCACCCGCCCGGATGAGAACCTGTACGGGATCTCGTTCGAGGGCGCCCGCGACCTGCACCTGTACGCGGTGTGGATCCACTTCCTGTGGGCCTTCGACGGCCGGGAATGGGACCCAGCGACCTACGAGGTGGAGCTCGATTCCCCGGAGGCGAAGGCCGCCACCGAGTTCTACATCGAGCTGTCCCAGTACGCGCCGCCCGGATTCAACGCGGCCAGCATCGCTGAGGCCGTCGAGGCGTTCGCGCAGGGCCAGTCGGCCATGAGCATCATCTGGGGGCCGACCCACGGCTGGGCGCAGGGCGAAGATGAGAGCCTCGGCGCCGCTGGTTACGCCGAGATCCCCGGCGCCAAGCAGTACCTGGTCGCCGGCGTTGGGATGGGCATCAACACGTTCTCCAAGACACAGGAGAAGAAGGACGCGTCCTGGTCGTTCATCTCCTTCGCGGAGTCGCCGCGCATCCAGGAGGAGATGCAGCGGGACGGCAACGCCGGCCCCCGCATCTCGGTGTACTCCAACGAAGAGGTCACCGCCGAGAAGCCGGCGGAGACGCTGTCGACCAAGCTGGCCTCGGAGAAGGGCCACCCGTGGGCGATGGCCGGAGGCGTGGGAACGCAGTTCGTCCAGGTCGTGTACACGAACCTGAACCGCGCGATCGCCGGCGAGGCGACGGTCGACGACGCGCTCGCCGACGCGCAGGCTGAAGCGACCAAGCTGTTCGAGGACGCAGGGCTCGGTGGCTAGCAGCACCAAGCCCAGGGTGCTGGGTGAGGCGGGGTCCGCAGACGCGGACTCCGCCTCACCGCCTCCGGGTCCTTCCGCGCGCCGGCGCCGCCGGCTGACGCCGGCGATGGGGCTCGCACTGCCCATCAACGTCTACCTCGCCGCGTGGACGCTGGCGCCGCTGCTGTACCTGCTGTACCTCAGCCTCACGAACTGGAAGGTCCCCAACCCCCGGCGGTTCATCTGGTTCGGCAACTACATCGAGGCGCTCGGCGACCCGCTGTTCCGCCACTCCGTGCGCGTCACCTTCAGCTACGCCTTCGGCGTCGCCGCACTCGAGGTAGCCATCGGGCTGTTCGTCGCGCTGCTGCTGCACCGCCGCGGCTGGCTATCGACGGTGACGCGCTCGCTCTTCGTCGTGCCCATGGTCCTGACCCCCGTAGTCACGGCGATGATGTGGCGGGCACTGCTCAACCCCTCTTTCGGCCCGATGAACTGGGTGCTGGGCCTGGTCGGCTTCGGGCCGTACGAGTGGCACGCGAGCCCGGACACCGTCTGGGCATCGCTGGTGATGATCGACGTCTGGCAGTGGCTGCCGTTCCCGACGCTGCTGATCCTGTCCGGGCTGATGAGCCTGCCCGACGAGCCGTACGAGGCCTCGCAGGTAGACGGCGCGAGCTGGAGCCAGCAGCTGCGCCACCTCACGCTGCCGATGCTGCGCCCGATCATGGTCGCAGCGTTCTTCCTGCGCTTCCTCGACGCGCTGAAGGTCTTCGACACCGTCTTCGTGCTCACTCGCGGGGGGCCGGGGACGATGACGGAGGTCCTGAGCTTCCACATCTATCGGTTCGGCCTGGGCGAGTTCTTCCGCCTCGGCTATGGCTCGGCGCTGTCCGTGCTGGTTGTGCTGATGACCGGCGTGCTGGCGTTCACAGTGCTGCGCAGCCTGCTGAAGGAGCCGATCACCCATGCCTAGCCGCCGGCTCGCCGCCAGCGCCGCAGCCAACGCCGGGCTGGTCGGCGTGCTGGTCTGGACGCTGTTCCCGATCTTCTGGCTGCTGCTGATGTCGCTCAAGCCGGCCTCCGAGGCGTTCGCCTTCCCGCCGAAGTTCATCTTCGCTCCGACCTTCGACGCCTACTACCAGGTCCTGTTCCGCCAGGCGGAGGGCGTCAAGTGGGTCGCCTACTGGTTCAACAGCATGAAGGTCGCCACGCTCAGCACCTCGATCGCGCTGCTCATCGGCGTGCCGGCCGCCTACGGGCTGGTGCGCTTCCCCGCGCGGCAGCGCCTCGGGCTGTTCGCGATCCTGAGCGTGCGGTTCATGCCGCCGATCGTGGTGGTCATCCCGCTGCTGTTCATCATGAGGGCCCTGAAGCTGTCCGACACGGTGCTGGGCCTCAGCCTCATCCACGCGGTGTTCGCGCTGCCGTTCGTGGTGTGGATCATGATCGCCTTCTTCGCCGCCATTCCGCGCGATCTCGGCGAGGCCGCGCTGGTCGACGGCGCGGGGGAGTGGGCCGCGCTGGGCCGCGTGATGCTGCCGATCGTGCGCCCCGGCTTGGTCGCGGCGGCGCTGTTCTCCGCGCTGCTGTCCTGGAACGAGTTCCCGGTCGCGCTGGTGCTCACCGGAGAGGCGGCCAAGACGATCCCCGTCGCGGCGACGACGCTCATCGCGCAGCGCACCATTCACTGGGATCGGGTGGCGGCCACCGGCATGATCGCGATCGTCCCGACGGTGATCTTCGCAGCGTTCCTGCAGCGCCATCTCGTGCGCGGGCTGTCCGCGGGAGCGGTCAAATGAGCCGGCGCCGCGCCGCCCTCGGGGCGCTGGCCATCGTCGCGCTGTTCGCGGCAGGGCTGTCGTTCGCCGGACGACCGGCCGCCGGACTCGACGCGGGGCCGCTGCTGGCGGACAGCGTCGCTGAACTCGACCGCGCGCTCGCCGACGCCGGAGTCGCCGCGGACGTCGAAGCCGTCGAGGAGGGCAGCTTCATGCTCGGCGCGTATCCCAGAAGCCGCGTCTTCTGGCGCATCCGGCTCCACGCCCCCGCGACCGAGGACCAGCTGCAGCGGCTTGCGGACGACGCCCTGCGACTGCGCACCGGAACCGTGTGGTTCAGCGTGCCCGACGACGAGGGCCGCCGGCGGCTCGTCACGTACTCAGATCAGAAGGACACCCAGACAATGAAGGAGCGCACATGAAGGGCCTCGTCTACGAGGCGCCGTGGGAGCTGCGAGTTCGCGAGCTTCCCGACGTCCCGCCCCAAGCAGGCGAGGTGACTGTCACCGTCAGAGCGTCCGGCGTGTGCGGCTCAGACGTGCACGGCTTCACCGGGTCGACGGGGCGGCGCACGCCGCCCGTCGTGATGGGCCACGAAGTCGCCGGAGTCATCGCCGAGGTCGGGCAGGGCGTGACCGCGACGTCAGTCGGCGATCGAGTTGTGCTCAAGCCGCTGCTGTCGTGCGGGGTGTGCCCACCGTGCCGGACCGGGCAGCACACCATCTGCCTTGACCGCCGGCTGCTCGGCGGCGACATCCAGGGCGGCTACGCGGAGCGAGTGACCTTGCCGGCGCAGATGGCGTTCCCGCTGCCTGATGGCGTGGACTGGCCGGTCGCGGCGCTGGCTGAGCCCTTGTCCGTCGCCATGCATGCGGTCAACCGCACGCCGATCGAGCTATTCGACACCGTGGTGGTGATCGGAGCAGGCGCGATCGGGATCCTTGCCATGCTGGCCGCGCAGCTACGGGGCGCAGGAACAATCGTGGTGAGCGACCGGAGCGCGCACCGCCTTGAGGTCGCCCGTCGCCTGGGCGCGGACGTGACAGTGAACGTCTCCGAGCAAGAGCTGCGCCCGGTCGTCGCCGACCTCACCGACGGCCTGGGCGCTGCCGCAGTGATCGAAGCCGTCGGACTGCCGGCCACCTCGCTTGACTCGGTGGCGGTGTGCCGCTCGGGAGGCAACGTCACCTGGATCGGCAACTCAGAGCCGCGCGTCGATGTCGAGATGCAGGAGCTGGTTACGCGCGAGCTGACCCTGCGCGGCGCGTACGGCGCGGACGCCGAGTTCAGCCACGCCGTGGAGGCGCTCGCCTCCGAGCGAGTCGCGGCAGCAGAGCTCATCGAACTCGTCGCGCCGCTCGAGGAGGGGCCGGATCTGATCACTCGCCTGGCGAAGGCTGAGATCGATCCGATCAAAGTCGTGCTCTTGGCTGGGCCATGACGCCGCTGCGCGTCGGGATCATCGGGCCCGGGAAGGTCGCCGCGCTGCACGCGGCGGCGGTCGTCGGGCTGGATGAGGCGCGTCTGGCAGGGGTGTCGGGGCGGCGGCCGGAGCCCACGCAGGCGTTCGCACGTGAATGGGGGACGACGGCCTACGCCGGAGTCGACGAGATGGTCGGCTCTGGCGCGGTCGACGCGGTGATCATCTGCACGCCGCATCCGGGTCACTGCGATCAGGCGGTGCGCGCCGCCAGCGCGGGCGCACACGTCCTCGTCGAGAAGCCGATGGCACTGACCGTCGATGAGTGCGACCGCATGATCGAGGCCGCGCAGCGCGCCGGAGTGGTGCTCAGCGTGGTCAGCCAGCGTCGCTGGCACGAGCCGGTGCAGCGGATGAAGGCCGCCATCGACTCAGGCAAGATCGGGCGCCCGGCGATCGGGACAGTTGCGCTGCTCGGCTGGCGCGGCGCGGAGTACTACGCGATGGACCCGTGGCGCGGGACGCGGGAAGGCGAGGGGGGCGGCGTCCTGGTGAATCAGGCGGTCCATCACCTCGATCTGCTGCTGTGGATGATGGGCGGGCCGCTCGAGGGCGTCAGCGCCTACACCGCCAACGTCAACCATCCCCAGATCGAAGTCGAGGACAGCGCAGTGGCCGCGCTGCGGTTCCAGGGCGGCGCCCTGGGCGCGATCGTGGCGAGCAACTCTCAGCGCCCGGGAGTGCACGGGAAGGTTCACGTGCATGGCGACCTCGGCTTCTCGGTCGGCGTGCAGACCGACGGCGGCTCGTCGTTCGTCGCTGGCGTGTCCGAGACGATCGAGCTCCCCCGCAACGATCTGTGGACGATCCCCGGCGAGGAGGAGCTGCCGGCGGTATGGCGCTCAGAGGACGAGCAGTCCGCACACGGGCGCGACCTCATCGCCCACTACCACAGGCTGCAGGTCGCGGACTTCGTGGCCGCCGCGCGCGACGGGCGCCCCGCGGGGGTGACCGGCGAAGACGGCCGCCGGGCCGTCGAGCTCATCGAAGCCGTCTATGCCTGCGCCGACGGCGGCCCAGTGGGGCTGATCAGCACATGAGGAGGTGATGCCTGTGACGAGCGCGACGTTCCGGGTCCTGTCGCACCCGCTGACCGCGGATGCGCCCGTCTGGCCCGGAAACCCGCCCGCCGCGCGGGTCCAGCTGGTCGAGTCGATCGCGCGAGGAGACGTCGACAACGCCGCTGCGCTGTCACTGTTCTCGCATTCAGGCACGCACGTCGACACTCCGTGGCACTTCAACCCGGACGGGCCGGCGGCCGACCAGCTGCCGATCTCGGCCTTCATCTTCAGCGCGCCCCGGCTGGTGGACATCCCCAAGCCCGAAGGCGGGTTCATCACGGTCTCAGACCTCGCCGCGCGCGCTGAGGCGCTCGACGGCGCCGACATCGTCCTGCTGCGCACCGGCTGGGGTTCGCTGCGGGCTGAGGACCCCGAGCGCTATCCGCTCGAAGGACCGCTGTTGCACCCCGACGCCGCGCAGCTGCTGATGGACCGGCATGGGTCAGTCCGCGCGATCGCCACCGACGCAGTGTCAATCGGCTCTCCGCAGGACCGCGCCGCGTCGGTACGCACCCACCGCATCCTCACTGGAGTCGGCCGTGACGACGGGCGGTTCATCCTCATCTACGAGGATGTGCTGCTGGAGCCGGACTTGCCGGCGCCCGCTCGCGTTTACGCATGGCCTCTGATGGTGCCGGGCTCGGACGGCTCGCCGTGCACGATCGTCGCGGAGCTCGTCGAATGATCATCGGCCTGGATCTGGGGACGACCTCGGCGAAGGCCGTCGGGGTGGCAGAGGACGGCACCGCCGCAGCCGTCTGCACAGCGGTGTATCCCCAGCAGCCGGAGAGCCGGGCCCGACAGGCGCCGGAGGCGGCCCTCGGCGCGGCGATGAGCGTCCTGGCCGAAGCGGTCGCCGCCGTCGGCCCGGCATCGGTGCGCGGCATCGCGCTGAGCGCCGCGATGCACACGCTGCTGTCAGTCGACGCTTCTGGCGCTGCCCATGGCGGCGTCTCCACCTGGGGCGACGCCCGCGCAGCCGCGCTGCCCGACGGCTCGGCGCACCGAGCCGACCTCGCCAGCCTCTACGAGCTGACCGGCTGCCCTCCGTGGCCCGTGTACGCGCCCGCGC
>DATKBU010000177.1:0-7122 GCA_035513815.1 Egibacteraceae bacterium | reverse complement strand
CCGCCGACTGGACCGTGAAGGCGCCCCGCGGCGCGCAGGTCGTCTACCCCAAAGACCAGGCGATGATCATCTCGCTGGCCGACATCGGCCCAGGCGCCACCGTCGTCGAGGCGGGCGCAGGCTCGGGAGCGCTGACCAGCGCCCTGCTGCGCGCCGTGGGCGAGCGCGGGCGAGTGATCAGCTACGAGCTGCGCGACGATCACGCCGATATCGCTGAGCGCAACGTCCACGAGCGCTTCGGCGGGCCGCCGCCGAACTGGGAGCTGCGCAGGGGCGATGTGGCGCAGGGCCTCGCCGACCGCCCCGACGAGGCGTGCGACCGGATCGTGCTCGACTTGGTCGATCCCGCGGCGGTGCTCAAGGCGGCCGCCGACGCGCTCAACCCCGGCGGGATCCTGTTGTCCTACACACCGACCGTGCCGCAGGTGATGCGCCTGCGCGAAGCGCTGGACGCCGACCCTGCCTGGGGGTTGGCCGCCACGGTCGAGACCTTCGTCCGGGGCTGGCACGTCGACGGCCTGGCCGTGCGCCCCAACCACCGCATGGTCGCGCACACGGCATTCCTCACGACCGTCCGCCGGCTTGCGGACCATACTGATCCCACTGCCGAACCGCCCCGATGGGCAGGTGGCGGCCGAAGCGGGGATCGCGGGCTTTGAGATAAATTGAGACGCGGCACGCGCCTTTGCGTGTCGCAACAGCCGTATCGGAGTCGCCTTGCCGAAGCAGTCACCTTGGGCCGGCCGAGCACCCCGGCGCATCTCAGCCGTCCTCTGTGCGACGGCGATCGCCCTTGCTGCGGCGCCCGCAGCTGTGGCGGACAGCGACGACGCGCGGCGCGCTCTCAGTGACGCAGCCGAGGCGAACGCCAAGCTTCGAGACGGTTCCTTTGACAAAGAGTGGCCCGCTGATGCGGCGCCCGGATCGCTGCTGGTCACGACCGACAGCGCCGTCGCAGCGCGATCGCTGGCGCTGCTGGCGGTCTCCGCCCTCGCTCGGGGAGATCAGCGGCTCCTGGGCGCGACAGCCGTGCTGCTGAGCGAGCGGATCGCGCAGGTGCGGGTCGCCCCCGGGCGCGAGGCGACGGCGGCGCGGCTGCTGAGCGGGATGCGCGGAGTCATCGCGGTGGAGCCTGACCGAGTGCGCCAGTTCACGGCGGCCCCGAACGATCCGCACTACGTGGCGGGAAAGCAGTGGGCGCACGCGCTGACCGGCGCAGAGACCGCCTGGAGCGTTCAGACCGACGCATCCAGCGTCAAGGTCGCGGTGCTCGACAGCGGGATCGACGCGACGCACGAGGAGCTCAAACCAGTCGTGGTCAAGCAGGTCACGCTTGCATCCGGCAGCGTCGTCAACCGCACAGTGGGAACCAATAACGACGGCTGCGGGCACGGCACGGGCGTCGCCGGCGTGATCGGCGCCAAGGGCAACAACGAAAAAGGCATCGCCGGCGTCGCCTGGGACGCCAGCGTCATCGACATCGCGCTGACGTCCAGCTGCGTCGGGCCGACCGATTCCACCGCGATCAAGGCGCTGAAGTACGCCGCGGATCAGGGCGCGAGGGTCGCGACGATGAGCTTCGGAGCAATCGAGCGCGCGTGCCCGACGGCGTTCCAGGCCGCGATCGACAGCGCCCGAGCCAAGAACGTCGTGCTCATGGCCGCCTCCGGGAACAGCGAGATCGGCTTCTACGGCGGCGAGCCGTCGGTGCCGGCGTCGTGCAGCGGCGTGATCTCCGTCGGCGCCGTCGGCAAGACCGCTGGCCATGCCTCGTACAGCACGACCAACCAGTGGGTCGACATCGCTGCGCCGGGCGGGGACGGCAGCAAGGAGCTGGGGGTTCTGACGACCAAGCGCGGCGGCGGCTACGAGTACGTGAACGGGACGTCCTTCGCCGCGCCCTACGTTGCCGGCGTCGCCGCCCTGGCCCTTACGGAGCAACCGGGCCTCACCCCTGACCAGGTGGAAGCGCTGCTTGAGCAGACCGCCAAGGACAAGGGCCCGGCGGGCCGGGACAACACCTATGGCTGGGGCCTGGTCCAGGCTGGCGCGGCTCTGAACCACCTGAAGGACGCCAAGCCGATCAAGAGCCCCGGCGCCGATCCGAACTTCCCAGTCGGGGACATCTCCCCGCCGATCCGAGTCTCGGCGGGGGCGGAGCACACCAACGTGATCAGCCAGGCGGTCTTCGTCTCCCGTCGGCTGTTCAGCGACGGCGACGCGGCCCATGCAGTGCTGGCGCGCAGCGACGATTACGCCGACGCGCTCGCCGGCAGCTCGCTGGGCTACGGGTACGGGCCGGTGCTGTTCACCAAGAACGAAGGGCCGCTCGACGACGGGACACGAGCGGAGCTGCTGCGCGTGCTGCCCTCCGGCGGGCTGGTCTACCTCATGGGCGGGCACGCGGCGCTCCCGGCCTCCCTCGAAGACGAGCTCAAGGCGATGGGCTTCAGTCCCAAGCGCCTCGCGGGCGCCGCTCGCGAGGAGACAGCGGCGCTCACCGCCGTTGAGGTCCCGGCGCGTCTGGCGGCGCTTGGGGCCACACCACCGCCGGTCGCGATCCTCGCCACGCGCGGCAACTGGCCTGACGCCGTCGCGGCCGGATCCCTCGGCGCCTACTTCGGCATCCCCATCCTGCTCACGCCGGCCGACTCCCTGCACCCGGCGACGGCGCATCGCCTCGGCAAGCTCCAGCCGAGCCTGCTGTACGTCGTCGGCGGCACGGCGGTGATCTCCGAGGACACGCTGGCGGCGGCCGCCGCGGCGAGCGGGGCCAGCGCCTCCGCCACGATCCGGCTGGCAGGCCCGGCGCGCGATGCGACCGCCGTCGCCGTCGCCGAGGAGATGGAGCTGCTGCTGTCCCAGACCAGCCAGAACACGCCAGCGCTCGCGGTCACCGGCAACCTCCGGCACCCCGCTGGCTACGCCCACGTGCTGTCGGCGTCAGCGATCATCGGCCGGCACTCAGGCGTCTTCGCCCCGGTTGACCACCAAAACGACGCGTCGGCGCTGACGGCCATCGCCGATGCGTACCTGTGCGCGCTCGGAAGCAGCGAACCGGAGGCGGTCCTGGCCGGGGGACCGGATGTCGTCTCAGAGGCCACCGGCGCCGACATCGTCGCCCGACTGGCCGGCGTGGGCTGCTAGACCTCCCGCCGGCCTCAGGACTCCGGGTCGCCGCCCGTGGGGTTCGACGGCCCCCCGCCCGCCACCTGGCTGTCGCGGCCGACCGCCAGATAGATGCACTCCCCGGGGCAGTCGACCGCCGACTCCCACACTTCGGTGATCAGCTTCGCCGGCGCCCGCACGCGCGCGCCAGGGGCCTCACGCATCTCACCGTCGTCGCCGACCACGTACGCCAGCCCGTCGATGTTGATGCGGAAGACCTCGGGCGCCAGCTGAGCGCACAGGCCGTCGCCGGTGCAGCGGTCCTGGTCGATCCAGACGTCGACGTCGTCGTCGGGCTGGGGCGCGCTTGGCTTCAAGGCGTGTTCCTGGTCATCGGGGCGATTCTGCGCCGGGGGCTTATCCCGGCGGTTGTCGAGGCCGACCCTATACTCGGAGGCGAGGAAGCTCCGGTGTGACGTGGAGGGACGTTGACATGATAGGTCCCGAACCGGAACCGCCAGAGGAGGGCAGCCTGTGAACCCCGAGCAGGAAGCCGAGCTGGGGGAGCTCCGGACCCAGATCTCGTATCTGGAGGAGGAGACGGTACTGCTCCGTCGCCGCCTGGAGGAATCTCCCTCCCGAGTGCGCACGCTGGAAGAGCGGCTGTTGGAGGTCAAGAGCCAGCTGGCCGCCGCCGTCGCCCAGAACTCAAAGCTTGTGGACACGCTGCGTGAGGCCCGCGAGCAGATCGTCGCCCTCAAAGAGCAGGTCGAGAAGCTGTCCGCGCCGCCGTCGGGGTTTGGCGTGTTTTTGGGCCCCCGCGAGGACGGGACCGTCGAAATCTTCGCGCAGGGCCGCAAGCTGCGCGTCAACGTCAGCCCCGAGGTCGACGCCGCCCAGCTGGTGCGCGGGCAGGAAGTCATGGTCAACGAGGCGCTGAACATCATCGAGGCTGCGCGCTTTGAGGTCGTCGGCGAGGTCATGACCCTCAAGGAGGCGCTGGACGACCATCGGCTGCTGGTCATCGACCACACCGACGACGAGCAGGTGGTGCGCCTCGCCGAGCCGCTGGAGCACGTGCACCTGCGGGCGGGCGACTCGCTGCTGGTCGACGCGCGCTCCGGCTACGCCCTCGAGCGCCTTCCGCGCCCCGAGGTCGAGGAGCTCGTCCTCGAAGAGGTCCCCGACATCACCTACACCGACATCGGCGGTCTGAGCGGCCAGATCGAGGCGATCCAGGACGCCGTGGAGCTGCCGTTCCTGCACGCCGACCTGTTCGTCGAGCATGAGCTGCGCCCGCCGAAGGGCATCCTGCTGTACGGGCCCCCGGGCTGCGGCAAGACGATGATCGCCAAGGCGGTCGCCAACTCGCTGGCCAAGCGCGTCGCGGAGAAGGAAGGGCGCGCCGACGCGCGCAGCTACTTCCTCAACATCAAGGGTCCCGAGCTGCTGAACAAGTACGTCGGCGAGACAGAGCGACAGATCCGCCTGATCTTCCAGCGCGCCCGCGAGAAGGTCGCCGAGGGCTTCCCGGTGATCGTGTTCTTCGACGAGATGGACTCGATCTTCCGCACCCGAGGGTCAGGGGTCTCCAGCGACGTCGAGACCACGATCGTGCCGCAGCTGCTCAGTGAGATCGACGGCGTCGAGACCTTGAAGGACGTCATCGTGATCGGCGCGTCCAACCGCGAGGACATGATCGACCCGGCGATCCTGCGGCCCGGCCGGCTGGATGTGAAGATCAAGATCGAGCGCCCCGACATGGAGGCGGCCCGCGAGATCTTCGCCATCTACCTGCACAAGGGCCTCCCGCTTCACCCCGACCTGGTCAAGGAGCACGGCAGCGAGCAGTCCGCGGTGGAGTGGCTGATCGGCCAGACCTGCCGGCGCATGTACGACGAGGCCGACGAGAACAAGTTCCTCGAGGTCACCTACGCCAACGGCGACAAGGAGGTCCTGTTCTTCAAGGACTTCAACTCCGGCGCGATGATCGAGAACGTCGTCGCGCGCGCGAAGAAGAGCGCGATCAAGCGCTACCTCAACGAGGGTCAGCGCGGCATCAAGGCCGAGGACCTGTTCGAGGCCATCCGGGACGAGTTCAAAGAGAACGAGGATCTGCCCAACACAACCAACCCGGACGACTGGGCTCGCATCTCGGGGAAGAAGGGCGAGCGGATCGTGTACGTTCGCACGCTCATCGGCGACGGCAAGGGCCCGGGCAAGTCGATCGAGAACGTCAACACCGGGCAGTACCTGTAAACGGCGGCTTACTTGGCGATCGACAAATACCTCGGGACCGAGACCGAGTACGGGATCTCTGTCATCGGCAGGCCGGACTTCAACCCGGTCGTGGCGTCCTCGATGGTTGTCAACAGCTACGCCGCCGACGGGCGCCCGCGCGCCCGCTGGGACTACGAGGAGGAGAACCCGCTGCGCGACGCGCGGGGGTTCACCCAGCAAGGCGCGAACGACGCCCCGCCAGAGGACGACATCGGGCTGGCGAACTCGATCTTGTCCAACGGCGCCCGCTTCTACGTCGACCATGCGCACCCGGAATATTCCTCGCCGGAGTGCTCCAACCCGCGGGACGCGGTCGTGTGGGACAAGGCGGGGGAGCGCATCCTCGAAGTCGCGGCACTGCGGGCTGCCACGCTGCTGCCGAGCGCTGGTCAGGAGCCGCCCGGGCGGATCCTGATCACCAAGAACAACACGGACGGCAAGGGCGCCGCCTACGGGATGCACGAGAACTACATCGTCGACCGGGCGCTGCCGTTCGGTGACATCGTGCGCCACATCACGCCGTTCTTCGTGTCGCGCCAGATCATGGTCGGCGCCGGGCGCATCGGCAACGAGTTTGACCTGGCCGACGTGCCCTACCAGATCTCCCAGCGCGCGGACTTCTTCGAGGTCGAGGTCGGCCTGGAGACGACGCTGAAGCGGCCGATCGTCAACACCCGCGATGAGCCCCACGCGGACCCCGAGCGCTTTCGGCGCCTGCACGTCATCATCGGCGACGCGAACATGAGCGAGGTCTGCACCTACCTCAAGCTGGCCTCGACCGCGCTCGTGCTGTCCATGGTCGAGGACGGGTTCCTGCCCGACCCGCCGCTGCTCGCGCATCCGGTCAAGGCGCTGCACGCGGTGTCGCACGATCTCAGCTGCCGCCTGCCGCTGGAGCTGAAGGACGGGCGACGGGCCACCCCGATCGAGCTTCAAGGCCACTACCTGGAGCAGGCCAAGCGCTACTGCAAGGACCGCGAAGGACCGTGGTGGGCCTTCGACGCCCTCGGCGTGTGGGAGCGGATCCTGACCGCGCTCGAGGACGACCCCACAAGCCTTGACGGGGTCGTCGACTGGGTCACCAAGCACCAGATCCTCCAGCGCTACGTCGCGCGCGACGGTCTGGCGTGGGACGACGACAAGCTCAAGCTCATCGACGTCCAGTACCACGACGTGCGCCAGGACAAGGGCCTGTACAACCGGCTGGTGGCGCGCGGGCGAGTGGAGCGCATCGTCAGCGAGGACGAGGTCCGCCGGGCGATGACGGACCCGCCGGAGGACACCCGCGCCTACTTCCGGGGCCGCTGCCTGGAGAAATACCGCGACCAGGTGGCCGCAGCGGGCTGGGACTCGATCATCTTCGATGTCGGCCGCGACACCCTCCAGCGCGTGCCGATGATGGATCCCGCCCGCGGCGGGAAGGCGCAGACGGCCGAGCTCATCGACCGCTGCGACACGGCCGCGGAGCTGCTCGAGGCGCTCCAGGCCTGACCAGCCGCGACGCCGCCAGGCGCGCGGCGCGCCGAGAGACCGGCCCGGCGACTCGGCGGGCGCAGGCTCGACACAAACGGCGGGCAACATGCTCGACGCTAGCGGCGAAATGTCGCCGAAATCGTCGAAGCAACCCGCTCGCCTTCGGAATCCTCGACGATTCCGGCGGATAGTCGCCGAAACTGACGGGTGTCGCGGCAGCCGACGGCAGCGGCCATGCGCGCCCGGCGCAGCCGGCGCCCG
>DATKBU010000176.1:0-16367 GCA_035513815.1 Egibacteraceae bacterium | reverse complement strand
GGCCAGCTCGCGACGAAGCGAGAGCCCCGCGACCGGCGACGGCGCGACGACGGTGACCGGCGCCAGGCGGTCCGCTCGCTGTACCTCGCTGATCTCGTCGGCCAGCGCGCGCGTCGCCTCCGGGCCGTAGCCGGCCAGTCGCACGTCGCGCATCATCCTCCCCGCATCGCCCGGAGCGCTCCCGTCCTCCCAGCAGGCTAGCGAGCAGGTGCGACAGGTGGTACGTCGGCCGCCGCGCGCTCCGCGGCGCTCATGAGGACGCAGAACTCATTGCCCTCGATGTCCGCGAGCACCGCCCATCCCGTGCCGTCGGTCCGACGGCGATCGGCCACGAGCACAGCCCCGAGCCGCAGCAGGCGCTCGATCTCGGCGTCTCGCGGATGGTCGGGCTGAAGGTCGAGATGCAGTCGGTTCTTGCCGGTCTTGGCCTCGGGCACCGCTACGAACAGCAGGCCCGGCTGGCCGGGCCCTAGATCGACCAGCGCTTCGGGGTCCCCGGGCTCGTCGTCGGGATGCATCGGCGTTGCGAAGACCTGGGACCAGAACGCCGCGAGCGCGTACGTGTCGTTGCAGTCAACAGTCACGGTTCGAACGGAGGAACGCATCGGAAGCTCTCCTTGGCAGAGCGCTCCCTGGCCTGCGAGCTACGCCAGAGCGACGAGGGAGCGCGAGGACCTGAACGGATGCCACTCGCCGCCACCTCCTCGCTGATCGAGTCGCCAAAGGCCGGCATCGTATATCGGGCGGCGCAACGGGAGGAGTTCCATCGAAACGGTCGGCCCTTGAGCGAGACTCTGCGAACCGCGAGAGGAAAGCGCGCCATGCCGGAGTGGCTGAAGGTCACGCTGATGGTCATCGGGATCACGCTCGGAGCGCTGCTCGCGCTCATCGTGCTGCTCGGCGGCCTGTGCGCGCTCCTGATCTTCGGGGTGAGGGCGGGCTGATGGTCCCGGTCCTGTTTCACGTCGGCGGCGTGCCGGTGGGCACTCATGACTTCTTCGTGCTGCTGGGCGTGCTCGCCGCGTGCGCAGTCTTCTTCGCCGAGGCGCGAAGACGGCGGGTCGCCAACCTGCAGCTGGTGTGGGTCGCTTTGGGCAGCGTCGTGATGGGCGGGGTGTTCGCGCGGGCCAGCACGGCGTGGCGCTATCTCGCCGCGGCCCCCGAGCCCAGCCTCGCGGGGCTGTGGCTGCAGGGCGGCCGCAGCATCCTCGGCGGACTGGCGGGCGCCTACCTCGGGGCCGTGCTGACCAAGCGGCTGGTGGGCTACCGGGCGAAGACGGGAGACCTGTTCGCCCCCGCAGTCGCGCTGGGGATGGCCGTGGGCCGCTGGGGCTGCTTCCTCACCGAGCAGATCGGCACGCCGACCCGTCTGCCGTGGGGCATCTCGGTCAGCCCTGAGATCGCAGCGCAGATCCCGAACTGCCCGCACTGCGAAACGGGCGCGGCGATGCATCCCTCGTTCCTGTACGAGATCGCGTTCCACGCCGTGATGTTCGGCGCCCTGCTGTGGCTGCGCCCACGAGTCCGGACGCCCGGCGAGCTGCTGAAGATCTACCTGCTGGCTTACGCGCTGTTCCGCTTCGCGGTCGAATTCGTGCGCGGCAATCCTGCGATGTGGGCCGGGCTCAGCGCCTCCCAGCTGTTCCTGCTGGGGACCATTCCCCTGCTGGTGATGTACTTCTGGCGGGGGCGACCCACGCCGGGCTATCGTCCCGCGCTCGCATCCCAGGACGCACCGTGACCGGGCCCCCCGTCCCTCCGCCGCCGCAGTCCCGTGACTGGTCTCTGCATCTGGGCTTTGTGCTGATCGGGCTCATCGCGTTCGTCTTCCCGTCATTCCTCTTTCTGATCGCGGCGTCTCGAACCGGCGGGGATCCCGTCGCGGGCCTGCTGTTCGCCGTGACGGTCCTGGGCGTGGCCGCGCTGGCCTACTGGGGTCTGCGCTGGCGCGGCGTGGCGATCGGGCTGGCCGTCGGATACGCGCTGATGACGCTGGTCTCCGGCGGGGTCTGCACGGGCTGGCGCAGCGACGACGACGGGTACGGGGCGCTCGCCGGAGCGTTGCTGTACGTGCTGGCCGTCGGGCTGTTCGCGCTCATCGCGCTGGTCGTCGAGGTGTACCGCGCCGTGAAGGGGAAGTGATGGCTGCCACCGGCATGCGGGTGCGCGAGGACCGAATCCTGCGCTACGTCAACGCGTTCTGTCCCCGCTGCCACGAGGAGCGGCCCGAGCGCCCGCTGGTCGAGGTGCCGCGCCTGAGCGGGTACCTGTCCGAGGCGGAGGGGCATGTGTGGCTTGTCCGAGGCTGTCCCGAGCACGGCAAGGTCGTGACGCTGTACGACGAGGATCCCGAGATCCTCGCCTATCTGGAGCAGTGGACCGCGCCCACCAAGGTCCACGTCCCCGACACGGCGGGGAACTTCGCGCCCGTGCCCGCCGCGTACCTTGATGGCCTGGGCGAGATGCAGACCCAGCACACTTGCATCCTGCTGGCCGACATCACAGAGCAGTGCAACCTGCGCTGTCCCACCTGCTTCGCCGACTCCTCGCCCGCGCTGACCGGTGTCGCGGAGGTCGCAGACGTGCTGGCCAACGTCGACCAGCGCATCGCGCGCGAGAACGGCCGGCTGGACGTGCTGATGCTCAGCGGCGGCGAGCCGACGATCCATCCCCAGTTCGCGACGCTGCTCGACGCGCTCCTGGAACGCGACATCGTGCGCGTGCTGGTCAACACCAACGGCGTGGCAATTGCGCGCGACGACGCCCTCCTGGAGCTCCTGGCCGCCCGCAGCCAGCGCGTCGAGGTGTACCTGCAGTTCGACGGGTTCAAGCGCTCCACGCACATGACGCACCGCAACGCCGATCTGCGCGAGCTCAAGGAGCGCGCGCTGGAACGGCTGAGCGGGGCGGGCGTGTTCACGACGCTGACGATGACGGCTGCCTTGGGCGTGAACGACGACGAGATCGGCGCGGTCGTGCTGCGCGCGCTGGCTACCCCGTTCGTGGGCGGCGTGTCGATCCAGCCGCAGTTCGGCTCTGGGCGCTCAGCGCCGATCGACCCGCTGGAGCGGCTGACCCACACCGGCGTGCTGCGCCGTCTCGGTCCGCAGACCGACGGCCTGGTCACGTGGAAGGACCTGACCGCCCTGCCCTGCTCCCACCCGCACTGCTGCAGCGTCGGCTACCTCATCGAGACCGACGCCGGCGACTGGCGCTCGCTGACGTCGCTCGTCGGCCATGAGCAGCTCAAGGAGCACCTCGACCTCGTCTCCAATCGCATCGTCAGCCCTGAGCTCAGCAGCGACCTGCGCGAGCTTGTCAAGACCTCGCTGATGGGGCTGCTCAGCGAGCAGAGCTCGCTCAGCCACCCAAGCATCGGGGAGCTGTTCCGCACGATCTGCGATAGCTGCGACCTGGGCGTCAGCTCGCTGCTCAGGCTCGCCGGCACAGCGGCCGGGAGCCGCAGGCGGCTGCGCGAGTTGCTCGCGCGGCGGGTGAAGCGGATCACGGTCAAGCCGTTCATGGATATGAGCACGATGCTCGAAGAGCGCCTGCTGCAGTGCTGCGTGCACACCGGCACGCGCAGCGCGACCCAGGACCAGTGCGCGCCGTTCTGCGCGGTTCAGGCGTGGGGCGCCCTGGCCGCCATGAAGCCGGCTACTGCGGTGGGCCGTGCGGAGCTGCCCGTGGCTGCGGTCTGAGCGAGGAGATCGAGATGAGGACGGAACCGCCGCGAGCCTTCTCCGCCGAGACCGCGCCGCCAGGCCAACGGGCGGCCTTCGATCCCCTGCGCTACTGCATCTTCGCCACCATCGCGCTCATCGCCTGGGTGATCACGCCCGCGGCCGCGGCGATGGTGTTCGGGGGTCTGGGTCTCGGCGCCTATGTGAAGGCGCGGCGCGCCGGCCTGGCGAAGAGCCGGTGCGTGCTGGGCGATACGCGACTGGTCATGGCATATCTGGCCGCCGTGTGCGGGCTCGGCGCGGCTTTCACTGCGCGGGCTCTGCTCGGCCTGATGTAGGCGCTACAGCCTGGCGACGCGGCTGAAGAAGGCGCCCGGATCCGCGGCCCATCGGTCAAGAGTGGCGTCGTCCGCGCCGAGCAGCAGCCCGGCGACAAGCCGCTCGTCGACGTTCAGCCGCCGCAGCTCATCCAGCATCGACCGCATCGCCAGCGCCTGGAGGGCGCCGACGACCTCGTCGGCCTGATCCATCTGCGTGAGACGCTCCAGCGCCTCCACGCGGTGGCGCCGCTGCGGGTCCTGCGACCCGCACCAGCGCTCCCAGATCCGCCGCGACAGCCCTCGCTCGCCTGGGGTCGACGGGATGACCGCATTCAGTCCCCGGCCGAGCCCGCCAGCCCGCTCCACTTGAACAGTCTCTGAATCCCCCACCGTGCGACCCGTCCCCCCGTGCGTCGATGCGAATGAGTCCAGCGCGACATCGGGCGACCGGTACCCCGAGCCCGGCCGGTCCAAGCGCGTGCGCTGAACTGCAGTGCTGGGCGCCACCGTACCAATTTCGGCGTTCGACGTCGGACACGCGGGCTGCCATCTGGCTGGTCAGCTACGGTCTAGCCGAGTGAGCCCGACCGCGAGGAAGCGCTGTCTGACGCTCAGCGCCTGTGTCGCGGCGGCCTGGGCCCTGTCCGCATGCACGGGCGCGCGCGCGCCGAGTCAGCCCACTCCCGCGGCCGCGGTCTCGCCGGAGGCATCCACGGCCCCCACCGCCGCTGCGCGCCCGGCCAGCCCGCCGCCGACGACACCTGACCTCCTCGAAGGTTCGGCGGCGCCTGCGACTCCCAGCTGCCGTGACGACACTGGATGCCCTTCGACGCCCGCGCTGGTCGGCGAGTTCAGCCTTGACGCGGCGCCGGAGGCCAGCGGCATCGCGGCAAGCCTTCGCAACCCGGGCGTGCTGTACATCCTCGACGACGGGCCGGGAACGAGCTCGATCCTGGCGGTCAGCTTGGACGGCCAGCTGGTGGCGGAACTGGGGGTCGACGGGTTCGAGGGCTATGACACCGAAGCCCTCGCGGTCGGCGAGTGCGAGCCTGGCGGGGGGCCGACCTGCATCTACATCGGTGATATCGGGGACAACCTTGCGGCGCGCGACGGCATCGTCGTCTACCGCATCGAGGAGCCTGATCTGTCGCGCGGGGGCCCGGATTCGCCCCTGGTCCCAGCAGCCATCCACCTGCGGTATCCCTCAGGCCCGGTCGACGCCGAGGCGCTTCTCGTCGAGGCTGGAGTCCCGTACATCGTGACGAAGCAAGCCGCCGAGGCGGACGGCGCTGGCCGCGCGCGGCTGTACTCCGCGCCCGGCTTCAGCGATGGAGACCTCATCGACCTGGGCGAGGTCGCCGTGCCGGAGCCGGCGTTCGCGCTTGTCCGCTCCGTTGCGGGCAATGTGGTGACGGCCGGCGATTCGAGGCCCGGACGGGTGCTGCTGCGCACCTACGACCATGTCGTGGAATATATCGCCGAGGATCCGGGTGCGCCCCTGTCGCAGTTTCCGCAATGGCCGGTGCGCGAGGTGGAATCGGTGCGCCAGCAGCAGGGCGAGGCGATCGCCTATCTGGCGGACGAATGCGGGTATGCGCTGGTCAGCGAAGCATCGGGCGAGATCTGGACCGCCGGATGCGGACGGTGATCAGATCAGCGCGAGCTGGCGGGCGCGCAGCGGCAGCGAGCCCTCCACGGTGTCGAAGATGAGGCGAAGATCTTCGTGCTCGCTGCCTGTTCCGACGAGGTTGAACCCGGACAGCGACACCGGGCCGTGCCAGATCTGGCTTGCCAGGAGACGGCCTGCGGCCCGGTCCCACGGCAGCAGGCTGAACTCGCACCCGTCGTCAAACGAGATCCGCAGCAGGCCGCTGCTGTCGGGCGGGATGATCGCTCTCACGCGAGCCTCCTGCTCCACAAGGCCCTCGAGGACCGACTGCAGCGACTCGTGAAGGGCGAAGCGCAGGCCCGCGCCGTCATGGAAGTACAGATCCTGAGCGCCGGCGACCTGCTGCTCCCACATGATCCGGCGGAACTCTGAGGACAGCTCGCCGCGATCGGACTCGGTGAACGCGGACTCGAACGCGTGCTGCACGCGGCGATCGGTGACGCGCTCGCGGGCTTCGCTCACTGCCCTGGCGGGCGAGACACGGCGGGCCGCGCTGGCGACGGCGGAGCGGGCGGCGATTGCCGGCCCGCGCAGCGCCGATCCCAGCGATCGGACGCGCCGCGGCTTCCGCTCGACGGCCGAAGCCGGAGTGTCGGTCTCATAGCTGGTGTCGACGATCTCGTCGCCCACCACGGTGAGCGTGCGCGAGCCTTCCTTGACGAAGACGGTGATCGGGCGGCGCGACAGCAGAAGAATGAACAGCGCGCAGGACAGGGGCACTCCGACGAACAGACCGATCGCCACCGGATCCACCTGGTGCCTCCCCTTGCCTGACCGCAATTGCGGCCGCTCCCCCCGAGCGCCTTCCCACCATTCCACCTGACCCAGCGTAGTAATCCCGCGGCCCAGCGGTCGCCCGCTGACAGGTGCGATGGCTCCCCTACGATTGCCCGGCCGTCCCGCTGGCAAGGCTCCCGCTCTCTTAGATCATCGCTTGAAAGGGCTTCGGTATGCAATACCTAGAAGTGCATGGCCACAAAGTGCCTGCACTGGGGCTGGGAACCTGGCAGCTGCGCGGCGCCGCTTGCCGCGACTCGGTGGAAGAGGCGCTGGATCTGGGCTATCGCCACATCGACACGGCGCAGATGTACGGCAACGAGGACGTGATCGGCGAGGTGCTCCAGCGGGCCGGGGTCGATCGCGCCGAGCTGTTCCTCACGACGAAGCTGGACAACCGCAATCACGCGGCGCAGGCCGTCATCCGCTCGACTGAGCGCGGCCTGTCGGACCTGAGGACCGAGTACGTCGATCTTCTGCTGATTCATTGGCCGACGGACTACCACATCGTGGACGAGACGCTCGACGCGATGATGCAGCTGTGCGATGACGGCAAGGTCCGCCACATCGGCGTGAGCAACTTCTCAACCGAGCAGTTTCGCGAGGCGGCCGAGCAGGCGCCGATCTTCACCAATCAGATCGAGTATCACCCGCTGCGCAATCAGGACGCGCTCGTTGAAGCAGCGCGGATGCGCGGCGCGATGCTCACCGCGTACTCGCCCTTGGCGCGCGGGCGCGTCACGCGAGAGCCGGCTCTGGTCGAGATCGCCGCCGCGCACGGCAAGACGGCTGCGCAGGTGTCGCTGCGCTGGCTGCTCCAGCAGGAAATGGTCTCGGCCATCCCCAAGGCGCGCGGCCGAGCGCATCTGCAGGCGAACATGGCGATCTTCGACTTCGAGCTGAGCGACGAGGAGTGTCAGCGGATCCGCTCGATCGCGGGATAGCGGGTTCGCATCACTGACCTTGAAGCCCTGACTGCCCGGATGGTGGGCTCACGGCGAGCCTCACGCCAGCTTGGGCAGGATCTCGCGCTCGTAGAAGCGCAGGAACCCCTCCTGGTCGGCCCCGACCTGCTGGACGCAGACGGTGTCGTAGCCGGCGTCGGCGTAGGCGCGGAAGGAGTCCAGATGCCGCTCGGGGTCTGGCCCGCAGGGCACTTCGCCGACGACCTGCTCCTCGGATAGGACTGAGACCGCCTGCTCGAAATGCTCGACGGTCACGAGGTCCTGGCTGAGCTGACCGGGCAGGCCCTGCGTCGGCCACAGCTCGAAGACCTCGCGGCGCGCCTGCGCCTCGTCTTCGGCCCAGCACACACGCATCTGGCCGATGCGGGGCTTGTCCTGCCCGGCTTTGTCGGCGAACCCCTGGACCAGGTCGGGCTCAGGGCTCGTGCCGATGTAGCCATCGCCCATGCGGGTCGCCGCCGCCAGCGCCATCGGCCCGAATGCCGATACGAGGATAGGGATCTGCTCGTCGGGCAGCGTGAACAGCCGGGCGTTCTCGACCACGTAATACTCGCCGTAGTGGGTCTGCGTGCCGCCCTGCCAGAGCAGGCGCATCACGGCGACCGCCTCCTCCAGCATCTCGATGCGGACTTCAGCGGGGGGCCAGTGATCGCCCAGGATGTGCTCGTTGAGCGCCTCGCCGCTGCCGACCCCCAAGAAGAACCGGCCCGGAAGCATCACCGCGGCGGTGGCGGCCGCATGAGCGATGATCGCCGGGTGCGTGCGGATCGTCGGGCAGGTCACGCCCGTGCCCACGCGGATGCGCTCGGTCGCCTGTGCGATTCCGCCGAGCACGCTCCACACGAACGGGCTCTGGCCCTGCCGGCTGGTCCACGGGTGAAAGTGATCCGAGACCATGGCGGTCCTGAAGCCGGCCTGCTCCGCGGCGGCGGCGTAGCGCACGAGCTCGGAGGGACCGTGCTCCTCGCTCGACAGGGCGTAGCCGACCTCGACCATGGCGCCTCCTTGGTGTGATGTCCGGTGCGGGTACCCAGCCCTGCGGGTCCGTCAAACCGGTTTGGAAGCGCTACCGCTCGCTGCGGGCGGTGACGGCGAACGCCGGGTCCTGAACGCCGTCGCCCAAGCCGCCGCGGTGCTCGCGCGCGCCGCCGCGCAGCAGCGCGCCGTAGCCGATGACGCCGATCGCGGCGAACAGGAACCACTGCACGGCGTAGGACAGATGATTGCCCTCGGTGAGCTCTGGCAGCGCCGGCGGCAGGGGCAGCGGCCCCGACTGCGATGGCTCCTGGGTGCCGAGCTGGATGTAGACGGGCGCCAGATCGAGTGAGGCCTGACGCTGGAGCCGGGAGACGTCGACACGGGCGATCGACGACAACCTGCCTTCGGCAGGGATTCGGGGCCCGAAGCTCTCCTGCTGCTGGGAGCGTCTGGCGATGCCGGACACCGTGACCTGCGCCATCGGCGGCGCCGCGTCGGCGACGGGCGGTTCGTCATAGCGGTACGGCACCCATCCGCGGTCGATCAGGACGCCGCGCCCGTCTGCGGTCGCCAGCGGCGTCAGCACGTGGTAGCCCGGCTCCCCGTCGCGTGAGAGCGGGCCGAGCAGCACCTCTTCGGCGTGCAGAAACTCGCCGGTCACGGTGACGCGCCGGTAGTCGAGCTCATCGCCGTCGCCTTGGGCCAGCGCCTCGTCCAGCGGCTGCGCGGCGCCGCCCATGCGCTCGGCCACCATGGCGTTGTGGGCCCGCCGCTCGTCCAGCCGATTCAGCTGCCAGATGCCCAGGCTGACGAACAGCCCCGCGAGCAGCGCGACGAGCACGTGCGAGATCAGCCAGCGAGGCGTCAGCCAGAACCGTGCCATGTCGGCGCCAGCGTAGCGCCGGCGGCTGAACGCACGAGCCGCGTCAACAAGCGTTGACATCGGCGGGCTGTCAACGTAGATTGACAGCATGCAGAAGGCGGATGAGGTGGCGACCGCGGCCAGCAGCCATGACCCGGCGATCGGCCTGCGAGCGGTCGCGTCGCTGCGACTGCTCGTCGAGCAGCTTGAGGATCTGCAGGTGGACAGCGCCCGCGCTCAAGGCTGGTCCTGGCAGCAGATCGCCGCCGTCCTCGGCGTGAGCCGCCAGGCGGTCCACAAGAAGCACGCTCGCCGAGGGCTCAGAATCGGAAGGCGGTGACCATGTTCGAGCGCTTCACGCATGAGGCCAGGGAAGCGGTGATCGACGCGCAGGCTGGGGCCCGCGGGTTGGGGCACGACTACGTCGGCACGGAGCATCTGCTGATCGGCCTGGTCGGCGCACCTGGCGAATCGCTTGCGGCGCAGACCCTGGTGCGCCTGGGAGTGAATCCGGAGCAGGTCCGCGCGCGCGCCGCCGCCCTCGCCGAGCCCGGCGCGGCCGCATCTGACGCCGAGGCGCTCGAGACGATCGGGATCGACCTGGACGCGGTCCGGCGCAAGGCGGAGGAGGCATTCGGCCAAGGCGCCCTCGACCGCCCTGGGCGTGCTCGGAGATGGGGGCGCCGGCGCCGGCGCAAAGCCCCCGGCCACCTGCCGTTCACGCGCCAGGCGAAGACCGCGCTGGAGCTGGCGCTGCGCGAGGCGCTGCGGCTCAATCACCGCTGGATCGGTCCCGAGCATGTGCTGCTCGGCATCCTGCGCGAGCGCACCGGCTCAGGCGCGCGGGCGCTGCGCAGTCTCGGGATCACACTCGGCGAAGCCGAGGCGATGATCCTGGACTTGCTCCGCGAGGCATCGTGAAGCCAGCGCCTCTCAGCGCTGCTCGATGCGGTACACGCGCCCCTGGCTGCGGCTGACGATGTACAGCTCTCCCCGCGAGTCCACGCCGAACGACGAGATGTTCCCGAGGCTGCCCAGGTCAGCTGACCAGTCGGCCTCCTCGACCACGTCCCCCTCTCGGACGCGGAAGCTGCGGAACCAGCCGCCGCAGTAGTCGCTGTACAGGTACTGCCCGGTGAGCGCTGGGATGTCCCTGCCCCGATAGACGTATCCGCCCGTCACCGCGCAGCCCTCGCTCCCGGTCGGATACTCCACGGCGGGGAAGACCTTGCCCTCCTCACCGCAGGGGCCCGAGAAGCAATGCGTGCCCTCCCATTCGTTCCATCCGTAGTTCACCGGGCTGTCGTCGGCGTCCGCGACGTTGACCTCCTCGCGCTGGCTCTGTCCGACATCGCCGATGTAGATGCGGCTGGAGATCCGATCGAACGAAAAGCGCCAGGGATTGCGCAGGCCGTAGCTGAAGACCAGCGGGTGCCCGCCGCCGGCGGCGAAGGGGTTGTCGGCGGGCGCGCTGCCGTCGGGGTTCATGCGCAGCAGCGCTCCCAACGGCGTCGACGGGTCCTGGCCGTGGTCCTGGGGGTCTCCGCCGCCGCCGCCATCGCCCAGCGCGAGGTACAGCCGCCCGTCTGGCCCGAACGCCAGCATGCCGCCGTTGTGGTTGCTGAACGGCTGGGCGACGGAGAAGATCGCACGCTCCGAGCCCGGGTCGGCGCTGGTCCCGTCGGCGGATGCGCGGAACTCCGACACGCGGGTGTCGCCGTTGGTGCGGTTGTAGTGCAGATAGAGCCGTCTGTTCGCTGCGTACTCAGGATGAAACGCCAGGCCCAGAAGGCCGCGCTCGCCGCCGCTGCCCACGCGCCCTGTGATGTCCAGGAACGTCGACAGGCTGCCGTCCGGGTGCACCATCCGGATGCGGCCCGCCTGCTCGATCACGACCAGGCGCTGCTCGCCCGGCGGGCTCGCCAGGAACACAGGGCTGGCAAGGCCCCGGGCCGCTTCCACGGCGCGCAGCCTGAGCGGAGAGAACAGCGACTGCGCCTGCTCGCTCACCTCGGCCGACACGGCTGCAGGGCCGCCGATGATCTGCAGCACGTCGATCTCGCCGCGCCAGTCGGCAAGCCAGGCGATCACGTGGGGCGCGTCGGGCAGCGCAGCCGGCGCCGTGAGCAGCAGCACGCCGCCCTGGGCGTGCGCCGCCGGCCCGGCGGCCAGCCCGTCGGGAAAGGCGTCGGCTGTGGCGAGCAGCGCGATGCTGCGCTGGGCGCCGTGGGCGATGGCCTCCTCGGCGAGGAGCACCGAGGTGTGGTGGCGGGTGAGTCCGCCGATGCGGCGCGTGGCGACGTCGCCGTCGCCGATCTGCGCCGCCGTGGTCGGCGGGATCGCGGCTTCCCCGCCGACGATGACCGCCTGCGACGCCTCGAGCTCGGCCAGCGCCTCCTGGGTGGCGGCCGGCACCTCGGTGGGGTCTGTGAGAAGGATCGGCCAGCGGGCGTGGCCGGCCAACGGCCCTGCGGCCAGCGTGTCAGGCCATGCCCGGCCCGGATCGGCGTGGGCGCCCAGGGCGATCAGCACCTGCTGGCCCGCGTCGGCGTGGCCCTGCGCGCGCCACAGCTCGACCGCGCGCAGCGCGATCGCGGCAGCGGTGGAGAACCTATCGGCCCCCGCCAGGCGCTCGACGTCGACGCCGTCGATCGCGTCGACATCCGCTTCGACGTCCGCCGACAGCGCCTGCGGCCCGCCCACGAGGTAGACCGTGCCAACCCCCAGGCGGGACAGCTCGGCGCGCACAGCCGCGTCCAGCCGCTCGCCCCCGGTGAGCAGCACAGGCCCGCCCACCGCCGAGGCCAAGGGCGCCGCGGCCAGGGCGTCCGGGAACCTCCACGCCAGCGCCACCACCGCTGCCGGTGCGCCGCCGGGATGCGCGGCCTGCGACAGCGCGACGGCGGTCGCGATGCGGTCCGCGCCCCCGACCCGTTCCACGTCGGTCGCAGCGAGCGCGGGCTCACGCGCCCCGCCGAGCACGAGTGCGGTCAGCAGGGCGGTGAAGACGGCGAGCATGCGCGCGGGCACGGTGTCCTCCAGCGATCATGTGTGGTCGCCCAGTATCGCCAACCATGGGGAGGAGGCAGGGCAATGGCATCGTCCGCTGACCGGTTCGTCGCCGCTGCGCGCGACCGCGGGCTCATCGTCGATGTGCAGCGCTGGCCGGAGGGCACGCGCACCGCCCGCGACGCGGCGCGCGCTGTCGGCTGCGACGTCGGCCAGATCGTCAAATCGCTGGTCATGATGGCCGACGGCGGACCTCTCGTCGTGCTGACCTCCGGGGCCAATCAGGTCGACGTCGCCCGCGTCGCGCTGCTGATCGGCGCGGCCGCCGTTCGCAAGGCCACCGCTGACGAAGCGCGCGCCGCTACGGGGTATTCGATCGGCGGCACCCCTCCGCTCGGATTTCCCGAGCCCCTGACCGTGCTCATGGACGCCGATCTGTTCGCCTACTCACAGGTGTGGGCCGCAGCCGGAACGCCCCAGACGGTGTTCTCCGCGCCTCCCGAGGCCCTGCGCGCCGCCGCCGGCGCCCGGCGGGCAGTCGTGGCGCGCTGAGCTCGGCTCACGACAGGCTCCCCCGCGACGTCGCGGGGCCGCGTTGGCGCGAACTCGCTAGAGGGTCTCCGCCGAGAACGTGTCGCACTGCAGCGGGTCGCCGGTCTCCATGCCGGTCTCGAACCAGCGCCGGCGCTGCTCGCTGGAGCCGTGCGTCCAGGTCTCGGGCGTGACCGACCCCTGGAACCGCTCCTGGATGTAGTCGTCGCCGATGCGCTCTGCGGCGTCGATCCCCTCTGCGATGTCCTCGGGCGTGATCTCGCTGATCACCGGCTGACCGCCGTCGGACCGCGTGGCCGTCGCATGGTGGGCCCACACGCCGGCGTAGCAGTCCGCCTGGAGCTCCAGGCGGACTGCGTCGCTCTCGGGTCCCTGCCGCGTCTGCACGCGCTCCATCTGACCGGTGAGGTTCTGCACGTGGTGGCCGTACTCGTGTGCGATGACGTAGGCCTCGGCGAAGTCGCCGCCCTGGGCGCCGAGCTGGTTCTGGAGCTGCTGGAAGAAGCCGATGTCGAGGTAGATGCCCTGATCGCCGGGGCAGTAGAAGGGGCCGACTTGGCTCGAGGCGGTCCCGCACGCGGTGCTGACGCCGCCGCTGAAGGTCGTGAACGTCGCAGGGGAGTAGGGATCGCCGCGCCCGCCTAGATCCGCCTCCCAGTAGTCCTGCACTGAGTTCTCGATCGCAACGAACCGGCACTCGGGATTCTCGGCGATGTCGGCGCCGGTCTGGCACTGCTCCAGCCCGCCGCCGGGCGGAGGGCCGGCGGCCTGGCCCCCCTGGTCGAGCAGCGCGGTGGGATCCACGCCGGCCGCCAGGGCGATGATCACCAGCAGCAGGGTGCCGATGCCGCCGCCGACCGCCACGCCGCGGCCGCCCCCCCGCCGGTCTCGCACATTGGACGTGTCCAGACGCGCTCGCCGATTGAATCGCATCAGCCCTCTCCGGTCGTCCCGCTGACGGCGGGCCGCATCGACGACCACCTATCCCCCGCGGGGCCAGCCGTCACTCCCGCCGCAGTCACGTCGGCGTGAGGACCACCTTCAGCGCGCCGCTCTGCTGAGGGCTGGAGAACTCGTCGTACGCCTGGATGAAGTCGTCGAGCCCGAAGCGGTGGGTGATGAACGGCCGGGCGTCGATGCGACCCTGGCTCATCAGCTTCAGCAGCTGAGGCGTGGAGTAGGTGTCGACCAGTCCGGTGGTGATCGTCACGTTGCGAATCCACAGATCCTCCAGATGCAGCGTCGCGGGCACGCCGTGGACGCCCAGGTTCGCCACTCGCCCGCCGGGGCGGACCAGGCGGGTGCACAGCTCGAAGGTCTTCGGCACGCCGACGGCTTCCATGGCGACATCGGCGCCGAGGCCGCCGGTGAGTTCCATGACTCGCTCGACCGGATCCTCCTGATCGCTGTTGATGCCCACGTCAGCGCCGAACTTGCCTGCGGCGTCCAGTCGCTGGTCGGCGATGTCCACCGCGATGATGCGCGACGGCGAATACAGCTGAGCGCCCAGCATGGCGGCCAGCCCGATGGGCCCAGCGCCCACCACGACGACCGTGTCGCCCGGCTCCACCCGACCATTGCGAACCCCGACCTCGTAGCCGGTGGGCAGGATGTCGGCCAGCATCAGCACCTCCTCGTCGGACAGCCCGTCGGGGACCAGATGCGTCGAGGTGTCGGCGAACGGCACGCGGACGAACTCCGCCTGCGTCCCGTCGATCTTGTGCCCGAGGATCCAGCCGCCGCCGCCGAGGCACTGGCCGTAGCTGCCTTCACGGCAGTAGCGGCAGCGCCCGCACGCGCTGATGCAGGACACCAGAACACGGTCGCCGGGGCTCAGCGTCCGCACGCCCCCGCCGACCTCCTCGACGGTGCCGACGGCCTCGTGTCCGAGGATGCGCCCGTCGGTCACCGCAGGGACGTCGCCGTTGAGGATGTGCAGGTCGGTGCCGCAGATGGTGACCGCGTCCACGCGCACGATTGCGTCCTGGTCATCGGAGATGGTGGGTCGCGGGACGTCTTGCCATCGCTTGCCGTTTGGGGCGTGAAACACCATGGCCTTCATGAGGTGGCCTCCTTGCGCTGGTATGGCAACTGCCCGGACGGTCATCCGCGCCGACTCCGCGACCCTCCAACGTCGAAGATCCCCGTTTCGCGGGCGGTTGACCCACGATGGGGCGGTGCGGTCGTCAGGGCGGTGCGGTCGTCAGCCCGTTCCGCGATGCGCGCGGAACGCCGCGGCAAGCGACAGCGAGTTGGCCGCCGTGTGCGCCAATGCCGGCGCCAGCAGGCTGCCCGAGGTGATTCGCAGCCAGCACAGAGCCGCGCCAGCGAGGCCGGTCAGGACCACGCCCGCCGCGACGGCGCCGACCATCCATGCCGGGGAGATGCCGGGTCGGTTCGCCCGCGCCGCCTGAGCCGTCGGGACGATGTGCCACAGCCCGAAGATGACGCTCGATCCCACCACCGCGGCGACCATCCCGACCTCGTGGGCCCAGGCAGCCAGCAGGACGCCGCGAAACGCCACTTCCTCCAGAATGACGGTGCCGAGCGGAACCCTGAACAGCGCCCAGCGCGCAACCTCGCGGCGACCGAGGCCCGCGACTCGCTGGTCGCGCAGGGCCGCGCGCACCCGCGCAGTCGCGAGTGCGCCGGCCAGCGCCGAGCCGATGAGCGCCGCTGCGCCCGCGCCCCACGCAAGCCCGGCCGGGAGGGCCGCGGGCGCGAAGCCCATCTGCGCGACCGTGATGCCCTGCGCGGCCGCGACGCCCACCAGCCCGGCCGCCGCCGCCAGGTTCGCCGGCACGTAGAGCCGCCGCAGCGAGGCGACAAGGTTGATCGCGGCGCTCCACAGCAGCAGGAGCGCGACGGCGCCGGCGACGAAGGCCATCGCGTGCGGCTAGGGCGAGTCCTCCTCGTACTCGGGGATCACGCAGAACAGCAGGCCGGCTGGGTCGCGCATCTGCCACCAGTCGTGCTGGGCCATCAGCTGCTCCTGTCAGTCGCTCGCCGTCGTCAGGCTAGCGCGATCTGATTCTCATCCACGTCGACATCGGCGAGCCGAGCCATGCCCGCGCCGGCGGGGGCGGCCGGCCCGAGCGCGTCTGCTCGCAGGCGGTCGAGCTGGTCCAGCGGGCGCTCGAGCTGACGGCGGCGCACTCCCTGGAGGTCGTCGAAGCTGCGACCGGCGATGTCGAGGTGGCGACCGACTCTGTCCATCTCGTCGACGAATTTGCCCCACTGGCGGCGGAACGAGCTCAGCAGCGACAGCAGCTCACTGGCCCGGCGCTCGATCGCGAAGCTGTCCACGGACTGGCGGATGACTGCGAGCACGGCGAACAGGGTCAGCGGGGAGCACAAAACAACCTTGTCGCGCAGCGCCGCATCCAGGATCGTCGCGTCCTGTTCCTGGATGAACGCGTACAGCTGCTCGTTCGGGATGAACAGCAGCATGCAGTCCACCGTGGTCTCCGGGTCGATGTAGCCGCGGCCGTTGAGCTCGCGCACGCGCGCCCTGACATCGCGCAGGAACTGCGCCTTGTGCGCGGCGCGCTC
>DATKBU010000175.1:0-2420 GCA_035513815.1 Egibacteraceae bacterium | reverse complement strand
GCTCTGACCGTGGATCTGCTGGCGGAGCTGCACGGCGTCGAGCCCGCCGAGATGGCGGCGATCACCAGCGCCAACGCGCGCCGGGCGTTCAACCTGCCGGACGGCGGTTGATCCTGTGCGATCGCCTGGCGGCCACCCTGTCCGACCGTCCGGTTGCGCCTCAGCGTAGAAGTTGGTTTGGACCGGCCTTGTGTTCGCTGCTAGCGTCACGCTCCATGCTGCAGCGGTCGGGAAGCGGACGCCGCGCGGCCACGTGGGGAGCGGGGCTGCTGGTGAGCCTCCTCCTGCCAGTCCTCGGGTTCCTGTGGCTCTCGGGCGAGAAGACGGTGACGCTGTCGCTGCCCAGCGGCGTGCGTCAGGTGCGCACCCATGCGGCAACGGTCGGAGAGCTGCTGTCGCGCAGGGGCACCGATCCCAACCCCTTCTATGACGTGGCCCCGGGAATGGACGCCGCGCTGATCGACGGCATGACGATCCGCGTCGTCGTCGATACGCCCGTGTCGCTGGAGTACCAGATGCTGTCGCACCTGTCGGCCAGGTTCTCCGCGCACGCTCCTCCAGAGGCTCAGGCGTCCGCGTTCGAGCCCGCGGCGCCCGAGCCCGTCGACGTCGCCGTCTCGCGCGACGGTCAGAGCACTTCGGTCTCAACGCACGCCGCCAGCGTCGGAGAGCTGCTCGCCGAACTCGGCATCACCCTCGATGCCGACGACCGCGTGGCGCCGTCGCCCGACAGCGCTCTGTCGACCGGCATGGACATTGTCGTGCAGCGCGTCGACGTCTCGTCCGAGACCCGCGTCGAGGCAATCGCGTTCCCTGCTGCCACGCGGGAGACGGACCAGCTGCTGAAGGGCGAGCGCCGCGAAATCCAGGCCGGGGTCGCCGGCGAGGTCGAGATCACCGAGGAGGTCGTGCGCGTCGACGGGGTTGAGGAGTCGCGCCGCACGACGGCAGAGCGAGTGGTGCGCGAGCCGCAGCCGCAGGTGATCGAAGTCGGCGTCGCGGAGCCGCCCCCGCCGGAGCCGACGCCCACCCCGACGCCGGAGTCGGCCCCCGCACCCGAGAGCGACGATCCCGCCGAGAACATCGAAGAGGGCGGCGCCTCGTGGTACGACGCGCCCGGCACCGGTTTCACCGCGGCCCATCGCACGCTGCCGAAGGGGACCATCGTCACGGTCACCAACACCAGCAACGGCCGCAGCGTTCAGGTGACGATCAACGATCGGGGTCCCTACGTGGCAGGCCGGATCATCGACCTGTCCAAGGAGGCGTTCGCGGAGATCGGCTCCCTGTCCAGGGGTGTCATCAACGTGCGCATCGAGTGGTGACGCGCGGTCTTCTGACCGCGAAGGACATCCGGCGGCTGCTCGCCGCCCACCAGCTGGCACCGCGGAAGGCCTCGGGACAGAACTTCGTCGTCGATCCCAACATCGTCCGCAAGGTCGTGCGGGACGCTCAGGTCGGACCAGGCGATCTGGTGCTGGAGATCGGCCCGGGCCTCGGCAGTCTGACCCTGGCCCTGCGCGAGGCGGGCGCGCGGGTCATCGCGCTCGAAATGGACGCCGGGCTGGTGCGGGCGCTCCGCGAGGTCGTCGGCGCAGATGAGCAAATCCGTGTGATTCACGGGGATGCGCTCCGGATCGGTCTCGGTGACCTCGTCGATGGCGGCCCCGCTGCGCTGGTGGCCAATCTTCCCTACAACATCGCGACGCCGGTCGTCCTCGAAGCGCTGAAGACGCGGGCGTTCTCCAGACTGCTGGTCATGGTCCAGCGCGAAGTCGGCGAGCGCTGGGCGGCTGGCCCGGGAGACCCCCGCTACGGCGCCGTCAGCGTGAAGATCCGCGCTCAGGCCGACGCGAAGGTCGTCGGCGCCGTCGGGCGAGGAGCCTTCTATCCGGCGCCGAACGTGGATTCGGTCACCGTTCGGCTCGATCCGGTTCACTGGCGCCTCGGGGTCGAGCAGGAGGCGCTGTTCGCGCTGATCGACCGCGGCTTCGCCCAGCGCCGCAAGCGCCTGCGCAACGCCCTGTCGGTCAGCGGTCTCACGCCCGCCGAGATCGAGCAGGCGCTGACTGACGCAGGATTGGATCCGGGCGCCAGAGCCGAGGAGCTCGATCTTGCCCAGTGGGGGGACCTCGCCCGGCAGTTGGGCGCCGTCCCTGACTGACGCGGGAGCATCCACCGGCCGCTTTGCCCCTTCCGCTGAGCGCCGCCTACCATGCGAGCCGGGCGTCGGCAGGTAGCCGGACGGTCCGCCGGTGACCGCCGGAGAGGAGTCTGGGCAGTGGGACGGGAGCTGACCAGCGAGGATCTCAGCGTCAGCGTGCGGGTCCCCGCCAAGCTCAACCTGTTCCTCGCAGTGCGCGGCCGCCGACCGGACGGCTATCACGAGCTGGTCACCGTCATGCAGAGCGTGTCGCTGT
>DATKBU010000174.1:0-6101 GCA_035513815.1 Egibacteraceae bacterium | reverse complement strand
GGGGAGACGCGCGAATCCAATGCTCGCCCGGCCGCGCCGACAAGCGGAGACAGCGGCTCGGGCAGGGCGCCGACGACCAGCGTGAACACCGCCAACAGCGCGGCCGGGGCGACGAACGAGGCGCGTGCCCGGGGGGCTTCGGGGCCGATCGCATCGCGGCGCGCATCTGCGCGCTTGTCTGCGAAGGCGCCGTGCAGGAAGCGCACGCTGTACGCGAACGTGAGCACGGATCCGAGCGCCACTCCAGCCAGCGCCACGACATTGATCACCCCGCCGCCCCCGTGGAGCAGGGCCTCATAGACCGACTCCTTCGCCACGAAGCCCAGCAGCGGCGGGAGCCCGGCCATCGACGCCGCGGCGACTGCGGCCACGGCGAAAAGGACCGGTGTCCGTCGGCCGAGCCCGCTCAGGCGCCGCACGTCGCGCGTTCCTGTCTGGTGATCGATCACTCCCGTGACCATGAACAGGGTGGCCTTGAAGGCGCCATGCGCCAACAGCAGCAGGACCCCGGCAGCGGTCGCCTCCGGCCGACCGATGCCGAGCAGCACGACCATCAACCCCAGCTGGCTGATGGTGCCGAACGCCAGCAGCAGCTTGAGGTCGTACTGGCGCAGCGCCCGGTAGCCGCCGAGCAGCATCGTCGCGACACCGACGATGACCACGGCGGGGCGCCACAGGGCGGCAGATACCGCCATCGCCGGGCCCAGGCGAGCGATCAGATACACCCCGGCCTTCACCATCGTCGCCGAGTGCAGGTAGGCGCTGACCGGGGTCGGCGCCTCCATCGCCGCGGGCAGCCACATGTGAAACGGCGCCTGCGCGGACTTGGTGAAGGCGCCCAGCAGGATCAGCGCGACCGCGACGCCGATGAGCCCGCCGGCTGGCGGCGAGGCGACGATCGCCGCCAGCGAGTAGGTTCCTGCGCTCTGGCCGAGCAGAACGAACCCGCCGAGCATCGCCAGCCCCCCGGCCGCGGTGATCAGCAGCGCCTGGAGGGCCGCGGCCCGCGCAGAGCCTTTCGTGTCCTCGAACCCGATCAGCAGGTAGCTGGTGATCGACGTCAGCTCCCAGAACACGTACAGCAGCAGCAGGTTGTCCGCCAGGACCAGCCCTAGCATCGCGCCGGCGAACGCGGTGAGCGTCGCCGTGAAGCGCCCCAGATCAGGGCGCGGGGAGAAGTACCGCGCCGAGTAGGCGAAGATCAGCGTGCCGATGCCGGACACGAGCGCCACCATCACCAGCGCGAAGGCGTCCAGCCGCAGCGTCGCCTGCAGTCCCAGCGACGGCGCCCAGCGCAGCGTCTGAGCCAGCGGCGCGCCGGCGATCACCGAGGACGCTGCGGTCAGCGCCCATGCGACGGTCGCCGCGGGCGCCAGCCCGCACACTAGGAACACGCCGCGGCCCAGCCGCCGGGCTATCGCCGGCGCGAGCAGGGCCAGGGCAGCGTGGAGGGCGAGCAGTGCAAAAAGCAAGGATGCTCCCGGAGGACAACTGGCCCGCGACGACACGGGTTCGACACGACCGCCGACAGCCTACGAGCCGCCAGGGCGCCGGTCGAATCCCCCTCGGCGATCTGGCGCAGGAGCTTGGCGCCATGCAGGCTACGGTTCGCCTGTGAGCAGCCTCATCGAAACGGAGCGGCAAGTGGCGACGACCTCGGTGTCGATCATCGTTGTGAACCTCAACGGCGAAGAGTTCCTCGGTGAGTGCCTGTTGTCTCTGGCGCGACTGAACTACCCCAGCGACAGCATCGAGATCATCGTCGTCGACAACGGATCGACCGACTCGTCGGTGAAGATCATCCGGGAGACGGCGCCGAACGCGACGGTGATCCGCAACCGCGACAACAAGGGCTTCGCCCCGGCGGTCAACCAGGCGGTCGAGCGCGCATCCGGCGAATTCCTGGCGCTGCTCAATAACGACGCCGCCGCCGACCCGCAATGGATCGCGGCCGCGGCCGACGTGCTCGCCGAGCAGCCCGACGTCGCCTGCGTCGCCAGCAAGATCTTGCGCACGGACGGGACCACGATCGACTTCGCCGGGGGCGAGATGGCCTTCTACGGCCACGGCTTCGCCGCCGAGAACGAGGAGCCCGACCGCGGCGAGGACACGGTACGCCCGACGCTGTTCGCATCGGGCGGAGCGATGATCGTGCGCCGCCGAGTGTGGGAGGAGACCGGCGGCTTCGATCCCGCCTACTTCGCGTTCTTCGAGGACGTCGACTTCGGATGGCGGCTGTGGATCCTCGGCTATCAGGTGTGGTTCGTGCCCGCCTCGCGGGTGCTGCACCGCCACCACGGCACGATCAAGCGCTTCGGCGACGCGCGCGAGCGCTACCTGCTGGAGCGCAACGCACTTCGCACCATTGTGAAGAACTACGGCGACGAGGCGCTCGCCAAGACCCTTCCCGCCGCGCTCGCGCTCGCGGTCTCCCGCGGCCTCGGTCTAGCGCCTGGCGCCATCCCGTCGTTCGCGCTTGAGGGCGCGTCGGCGCCCGAGGTGGGCGACGTGGCGCTGCCCGGCACCGCGGTGGCCCATCTGGCGGCGATCCGCGACTGGTCGGCGGAGCTGCACGAGGCGCTGCTTCTGCGCCGCGACATCCAGGCGCGACGGCGGGTGGCGGACCGCGAGATCTTCCCGCTGTTCTCCCGTGCGCTCACCGCCAACTCAGCTGACTGGCACTTCCAGCAGTCCTTTCATGCGTTTCTGGAGGACTTCGGCATCCGGGACCTGATCGCGCGGGACCGCGCGATCCTCATCATCACCGCCGACCGGCTCGGCGAGCGGATGGCCGGGCCGGCGATCCGCGCCTGGGAGATGGCCAAGCTGCTCTCGCGCCACGTCCGCGTGCACCTGGCGACCACTCAGCCCACCGAGTTGCGCGGCGAAGGCTTCGAGGTGGTGCACCTGCCCCCCGGGTCGAGCGCGGCCGATCTGCTGGCTGGCTGCGATGCCGTGGTCGTCCAGGGGTTCGTGCTCCACCTGTTCCCTGAAATCGCTGAGTCGGCGATCCCGGTGATCGTCGACATCTATGACCCCTTCCATCTGGAGGCGCTGGAATCGCGCAAGGACGCCTCCCAGCTGCGGCGGATCGCAGAGGCCTCCAGCGACTTGGAGGTCCTCAGCTCCCAGCTCCGCCGTGGCGACTTCTTCCTGTGCGCATCCGAGCGACAGCGCGAGTACTGGCTCGGGCATCTGACCGCGCTGGGGCGCGTCAACGCTGAGACCCATGCGGACGACGCGTCGCTGCGCCGGCTGATCGAAGTCGCGCCTTTCGGCCTGCCGGCCTCCCCGCCGCAGCAGACCGAGCGCCGAATCCGGGGTGTGATCCCCGGCATCGGCGGAGGCGATTTCGTGGTGCTCTGGGGCGGGGGGATCTACGACTGGTTCGATCCTCTGTCGGTGATTCGGGCGGTTGATCACGTCGCAGCTCAGCGCCCCGACGTGCGCTTGGTGTTCTTCGGCGCGGGCCATCCCAACCCCGATGTTCCAGCCATGAGCATGGCGGTCAGGGCCCGGCAGCTGTCCGATGACCTCGGGTTGACCGGCAAGCACGTCTTCTTCCTTGACGAGTGGGTGGCCTACGACCAGCGCGGCGAATATCTGCTGGACGCCGATGTCGGCGTCTCGGCGGCGATGGACTCGCTGGAGACGACGCTGAGCTTCCGGACCAGAGTGCTCGACTACATCTGGGCGGGTCTGCCGATGGTGACGACCCGAGGGGACACCCTGTCCGACCTCATCCAGCGCAAGGAGGCCGGCGTGGTCGTGGACGTCGGCGATGACGCGGCGCTGGCAGCGGCGCTGCTGCGCCTCCGCGACGAGTCTTCCTTCCGGGAGCAGCTTGCCGCCAACTGCCAATCGCTGCGCGCCGGCTTCGCCTGGGAGCGCGCGCTCGATCCGCTGGTGCGCTTCGCCCTATCGCCAAGGCGCGCACCCGACGCGTGGCGGCTTGCGCAGTCGATCTCGGAGCCCTCGCGCATCCGGCCGGGAAGCTTGCGAGCCTATGCAGGCCGCTTCCGCCAGGTGCTCAAGGAAGAAGGCCCACGGGTCGCCGTGACCAGGACAGCGGAGGTCGTCCGGCGGCGACGGGGCCGCTGACGTCCCAGATCTACTCGCCCGATCGACGCGATCGCCAGCGCCGCAAGGTCCGAATAGCCTCAGGCAGAAGCGCACTGCCGGCGGCGACCGCCGCAAGCGCCCGTCGGCTGGGCCGCTGGCCGTCGGAATGCACGGCGTCCGCGGCGTGTTCGAGCGCCCGGTCGGACGTGCCGCCGGCGCTCGCCGGGGGCGCGTCGGCGCTCGCCTGCCCCCGCACGACACGACTGCGGCGAAACGCCACCAGCTCAGAGTTGAGCTCAGCGCCGACGAGCAGCGCGACCATGCTCAGCTGCAGCCACAGCATGGTCACGATCACCCCGCCCAGCGCCCCGTACACCTGGCCTTCCTCGTAGGTCCTGATCAGCCGCGTGTAGGCGGCGAAGCCCGCCGACAGGATCAGCCACAGCACCACGCCGAGGACTGCCCCCGCCGTGATCCAGCGCCACGGCGGGCGATTCTCGCGGGCAGGGCCCACCCAGTACACGAACGCGAACAGCACCATCAGGATGAGCACGGCGCCGACCAGCCGGGCGGCGGTGAGCAGGAAGTCGATCAGTGACTCGACCGCTCCGATCAGCGCAAGGCGCTCGAGCAGCAGATCCTCCAGCTGCGCCCCGAACACGAGCAGCGCGAGGATCGAGCTGAGTGCGATGAACAGCGCCCCGATGATGGCGAGCGCGACGAGGCGCTGGACGACGAAGTTGCGGGTCTCCTGTCCGTCATACGCCCGGCTGAGGGCGCGCATCAGCGTGACCGCGGCGGAGGTCGCGGCCCAGACTCCGCCCAGCAGGCCGGCCAGCGCAATTCCTCCGGCGCCCCGCTCCCCTTCGGTCACCAGTCGCTCCAGCGGATCGCTGATGAGCTGGACCGCTTCCTGCGGAGCGACCTGCCGGAGGCGATCCAGGAGCGGATCGATCTCGTCGGGAGAGGTCACGAGGCTGAAGATCGCCACTGCGGCCAGCACCGCTGGGAACAAGGACAGGAAGATCCTGAACGCCACGCCCGAGGCCAGCGATGTGACCTCGTCCTGCTTGACTTCCGTGGCGGTGCTCTTGGCGACGGCCTTCCATTCGTCACCGGACAGCCGCGCCCCGTCACTCACTGTGCTGCCATCCTCTCTCGCGGATCTGGTGCACGGGCAGGCGCTGCGGACGACGGCAGGCGCAGGGATCCGGCGGCCCATTCGGCCAGACCCTCATCGACCAGCACATGGGCGAGGTCGGTCGCCCTCGCCGGATCGTCGCTGAGTCGAGCGGCCTCGGCGAGCCCGGCGACGGGCAAGGGGCCGTCGCGCAGCGCGTCGACGAGCCTGCCCCGGTGATACCGCGTCGAACCGGCGAATCGACCCTGCGGGCGCGAGCGGGAGGGACTGGCCTCGGCAGGGTCCGCCATGCCGCCGCTGGAATCCCGGCCCCACGCGCAGCCGCTGCGGACCGGGCACCCACGGCATCGAGGCGCAGAGGCGACGCAGAACAGCGCGCCGAGATCCATGAGCGCATGACTCCACGCGGGGCCGCTGCCGGCCGCCATGTCGTCGGCCAGGCGCTGCAGCGGCGCGCGCGTCAGCGGGCCGCCCGCGACCGCCCGTGTGAGAACTCGTGCGATGTTCGTGTCCACCGGCCCGGCATCGCGCTCGAACGCGAACGACAGCACCGCGCGAGCCGTGTAGTCGCCCACGCCTGGAAGCGCGCGCAGCTGGGCTAGGTCATCGGGCACGCGGCCGCCGTGTCGCGCCATGATCGCCCGGGCCGCGCCGTGGAGATTGAGCGCCCGTCGGTTGTATCCGAGCCCGCGCCATGCGGTCAGCACGTCGGCGGGCTCGGCTGCGGCCAACCCGGCGACGCTCGGGAAGACCTCAGTGAAGCGCTGGTACGCGGGCGCCACACGGCCCACCTGGGTCTGCTGAAGCATGATCTCGCTGACGAGGATCGCGTATGGGTCGCGTGCTGCCCGCCACGGCAGATCTCGCCCGTGCGAGCGGTACCACTCGAGCAGCCTGC
>DATKBU010000173.1:0-3357 GCA_035513815.1 Egibacteraceae bacterium | reverse complement strand
GACCGCAGGCGAGCGGCGCTGTTGAGCGCTGACCTGGGCCGCTACCGACGGTCGAGCGGCGACCTGAACGGAGCTCGTGAGGCAATCGAGCAGGCCGTCAGGCTGGCACCCGCCGACGCGCCTGAGGTGCGCGCCGTGGTGCTCGCCGCGCTCGCCCAGGACCTGATGCTCGAAGGGCGCTTCGTCGACAGCGCGGCATTGGCCGAAGAGGCGCGTTCGGCGGCGGCCGCGGCGGGGGATGCCGCGTTGGCTGAGCTTGCCCACTCGACAGACACGCTCGCGGTTGACCTCGGCTTCGCCGGCAAGATCGATCGCGCGCTCGAGCTCCTCGACGAGGCGCTCGCGGCCGCCAGGCGCGCCGGGCGCCTGGACGAGGTCATGCGCTGCTACGCCAACAAGACAACGTTGCTCGATCTTGATTCGCGGCGCGAGGAGGCGCTCGCGGTGGTCAAGGAGGGGATCGCCGAGGCGCGCCGGGGTGGTCTCGGCCTGACCTACGGCGCGTTCCTGCGCGGCAATGCCGCCGACATCCTGTTCCGGCTCGGGCGCTGGGAGGAGTCTGAGGCGGAGTGTCGCGCGGCGCTGGAGTTTCCGCCGGCCGGCGTCGCCTGGTTCAGCCCCATCCTGTACCTCGGCCTGGTGCTGGTCGAGTCGCGTGCCGACGAGGAAGCCGCCGGGCTGGTGGGCCGGACTCTGCTCCAGCTGGAAACCGTACCCGCCGGCCAGTGGTCGGCGCTCGTGCTGCGGATGGCCGTCAGCCTCGCGCTCTGGCGCGGAGAAACCGAGGACGCGCTGAGCGCCGCCGAGCAGGGCTGGGAGCGCGTGCTGGAGACCGACGACCCGGCTCAGGTGGCGTCCTCGGCGGCGGCCGTGCTCGAAGCCTGCGCCGCGGCCGCCGAACGGGGCAGGTCGCGCCGCGACTGGTCGGCCGTGGCGGAAGCCGGTGCCCTCGCAGGGCGGGTGCTGCCCGCGGCCCAGGAACAGCTGCGCAACTACAGGCTGCCGGAGACCGTCGGCGCGCGCCGCGAGGCAGGCCTGTACCTGGCGACTGCCCGCGCCCACGCCGATCGTGTCCGCGGTCGTGCCCGGCCCGAGACCTGGGATCAGCTGGCCGCATCTTGGGCGGCCGTGCCGGTCCCCTACAACGTGGCCAAGGCTCGCTGGTGGCAGGCGCAGGCGGCGCTCGCCAGCCGCGCGCGACGCAACGAGGCGCGGCGGGCGCTGACCGAGGCGTGGCGGATTGCCGGTCGCCTGCCCGCGGCGCCGCTGCGCCGGGCGCTGCGCGAGCTAGCCGATCGCGGCCGGATCAGGCTGCCCGATGAGGAGATGATCGCCATCCCGATCGAGCCGGAGCGAGTGGCGGTGGCTGTCGGTCCCGGGCAGCCGGGTGGCGAGCGGGTCGATCTGAGAGCCCGGGTCGGCGGCGGTCCGGCCGTTCCAACTGCCAGCCGCTTCGGCCTCAGTCCGCGCGAGAACTCAGTGCTGCTGGTTCTGGCCGAGGGCCGCACCAACCGCGAGATCGCCGAGCGCCTGTTCATCAGCGAGCGCACGGTTGCCGTCCATGTGCGGCGGATCCTGGCCAAGCTCCGTGTCAGTGGGCGCGTCGAAGCGGCCGGGCTGGCCATCCGCCTCGGGCTCGTCCCAGACGACCCGCGGGTTGGCACCGGGATCCGTCCGCCGCTCGCCTGAAACACAGCTCCCGCCGCGATCGGCAAGAATGCCGTCATGAACAACCGTGCCCTGATTCGTTTCGTGGCGGCGCCACTGGGAGCGCTGCTGCTTATCACCGCCTGCGCGTCGGGGGGCGGCGCCGGATGGACCTACGCGCCGCTTGGGCCGACGGCCTCGCCGGCCACGCCTACGACGGCTCCGACGAGTGGGCCGACCGGTGGGCCGACCGGATCACCCGGCGCCTCACCGTCGCCGGACGGCTCGCCCGGGCCGGGTCTGACGATCGACGTCACGACGACCGACGCAGATCCGCTTGCATTCGACCCCGAGGTCATCGAGGCACCGCCGGCCACCGAGATCACCGTCAACTACCTCAACGACAACACCCTGCCGCACAACATCCACTTCTTCGCCGGTCCTGACGCGAACGCGCCCAGCCTCGCCCTGACGGAGGTGGTGGAAGGTCCCGGCGCGCTCGAATCGGTGACCTTCACCACGCCTGCCGAAGCGGGCGACTACTACTTCTGGTGCGACGTGCACGTCTCGTCGATGGACGGAACTCTCCGCATCTTGGCGCAGGAGTAGCAGCCGAGCGGCCTCATACGTCTGTTGGGTTTAGACTTCGCTGGCTCTCCCGCGGTCGTGCCCAAGGTAAGCGGGGGCCAACTTCAGGTCAGTCAGCTGTCTGGCCTGCCGTTGTCTCGCTAAGGAGCTCGACCAGAAACTCAAATGACCAACAACCCTTCTCCGCCTCTCGCCGCCCTGCTCTCGTTCATCTTCCCCGGCGCCGGCCAGATCTACGCCGGCGACGTGCGCAAGGGCATCGTCTGGGTACTCCCGATGCTGCTCTTCATCGCCGGCCTTCTCCTGCTGCTGCTGGGTGGCCAGGGAGCGCTGCTCGGCCTCATCGCGAGCCCCGAACGACGCATGGCGCTGCTGCTGATCAACCTGGCGTTCTTCCTGTATCACATCGCGGCGATGCTCGACGCGTATCACATCGCGCGACGTGAGCGCATTCGCAGCTTCGGCGGCACGCGCGGCGCGCCGATCGCCTTGGCGGTCCTGATCGCACTCACCATGGTTCTGCATGGCGTGCCGGAGGTCGTCGGGATCCAGGTCTACAACTCCTTCGGCGTACTCTTCCCCGACGATCGCAACGGCGACGTCATCCCGAGCTTCGATCCGGGCCCGATTCCGACCTTCTCGCCACCACCGTCCGCCACGCCGAGCCCTACCACCTCACCCACGCCGACGTCCGGTTCGTCTGCTTCACCTTCTGCGGATGGCTCGGGCAGCCCGTCGCCGAGCGAGACGCCGCGCGCCTGCCCACCGCTCGACCTGGGCAGTTGGGCGATGGCACAGGACGGGCGCGTCAACCTGCTGCTGGTGGGCTCCGACTCGCGCTCGGACGAGGGAGTCGGCGGGGCCAGCCTGCGCACCGACTCGATGATGCTTCTCACGATCGACGTCGCCTCGTGCAAGTCGGCGCTGTTCAGCTTCCCGCGCAACCTCAAGCCGAGCGGCGGCGAGTCGCGCTATCCCACCTGGTTCCGCATTCCGCTCGAGAATGGCCAGAACTATCCGGGCTTCCTCTTTGGGCTGTGGCGCGACGCCGCCACCAGCCCCAGCCAGTACCCCGGTTCGGAGGGCATCGGCGCCGAGTGCCAGCGCCAGTTTGACTGCGTG
>DATKBU010000172.1:0-2022 GCA_035513815.1 Egibacteraceae bacterium | reverse complement strand
AGCCGACCGACGGCGAGACCACCGACCCGACCGACGGCGAGACCACCGACCCCACCGAGGGCGAGACCATCGTAGACGACGACCCGCTCGGAGGGGGCGGGCTCATCCCGCCGCCGACGAACAGCGGAGGGTCCCCAACCTCGCCGGGCACCACAACACCGACCTCGCCCGGCCCGACGACACCGACCTCGCCGGGCGCCACAACACCGACCTCGCCCGCGCCGTCACAGCCCGGCCAGACAGCCTCATCCCACTATCCGGTAGCCCCGGGAGTCGGGAGCGCGGGCGGCACAGGCGCGGACAGCGCTCAGAGCGCCGCGGTTGTGGATGAGACAGCCGTTCTCAGCGCCGCTGAGCAGGGCCCAGCCAGCGTCGGCGCGGGTTCAGGGATTCTGAACAGCCTTCGGCGCCTGCAGGCTGGCGTCTTCGGCGGTGGGAGCCCCGCGGAGGCCGGGGTGGCGCAGGAGGGCGCGCTGGCCGCAGGTGAGGACGCCGCGGCCGCAGGCGGGGACGACGCCGCGGCGGCAGTCCTCACGGGGGCTTCGCGCACGTCTGCCGCGAGCCCTCAGCCGTGGTGGCAGGCGGTGCTGATCGTCGGGCTGGGCCTGCTCGCAGCCGACGTGGCCGTGTACATGGCCGCGCAGCGCGGGCGCATCAAGGTCAAGCGCGCGCAGAACCTCTAGACAGCCCTGGCGGCCCCGGGCTCAGCCGCATCGAGCGACGAGCAGCAGCAGCGATGTGCCGGGCTTGGCCGCCTCGGCCCTCGCCCGCAGCGAGATGCGCTCTGTCGCTGCGCGGGGATCCTCGATTCGGGAAAGAAACGCCGCGCATTCCCCCGCAGCCTGCCTGGGCGGCGCAGCCGTCCAGGCGGCGATAGGGAGGCGGCCCTGAGCCCGCTCCTGCTCGGCATCCTCGAATCGGGCGCCCGTCAGCGTCACGCCGGGAGCGGCGCCGAACGTGCCCGCGCGCGCGACCGCCGCAGGCGCGGCGATCAGACCTCCAGGGGACCCGCCGCCGCCTGGCACAGACCGTCCCGCTTCGATCCACTGGGCGCCCGGAGGAAGCTCGAACGATGCGAGGAGCCGCTCCTCCTCCAGCCATCCGTCCTGCCCGCATCCCCCGTAGAGCGCCTCATTCCCGCAGGCGGACTGCCAGTGGTACAGCGACAGCACTGCGAAGACCAGCCCTGTGGCAGCTAGCACTGTGGCCAGCCAGTTGAGGCTCGCCTCTCCGCGCCGCGTGACCAGCACGAGGGCTGCAAGCGACAGGCTGGCGAGCACCACGGCGCGCAGCGGGCGCCCGTCAGGCACGACCACATCGCTGATGAAGGTGGTGAACCCGTGATATGCGGGCCACGCGGCGAGCGCGGCTGCGGCCAGCGGCACGGGCCATCGCGGAGGGAGCAGATGCCAGGCCATCAGCCCGGCAGCGACCGCGACCGCGGGGCCGGCAGCCGTCAGTCCCGTAAGCGTCCGCTCCCGGGATTGGGCTGCCGCGACCCATGTGACCGCCTCTTGGAATATCAGCGAACCGAGGCCCAGAAAGGCGCCAGCGACGACGAACCGGACCAGCGTGGACGGCGTGAGCACTCGCGAGTCGAGCGCGCCCGCGGACCAGGCGCCGCCTTGGGCGGCCCGGAGCTGCGACAGCTGCATGGGCCGAACCTACCGCGCGCGATCACCCATCGGCGGTGATTCGCTCGATCAGCTCCGCGAGCACCTCGCCGGCGCGATCGTTGTCGACCTGGCAGGTCCCCGCAGCCTCGTGGCCGCCGCCTCCGTAGGACAGCATCAGCTCGCCGATGTTGGTCCTTGAGCTGCGATCGAGGATGGACTTTCCCGTGGCGAAGACCGTGTTCTGCTGCTGGCGGCCCCACAGCACGTGGATCGAGATGTTGCACTCAGGGAACAGCGCGTAAATCATGAATCGGTTGCCGGCGTAGATCGTCTCCTGCGAGCGCAGATCAAGGACGACGAGATTCCCGTGGACCGTCGAGCAGCGCTCCAGCTGCTCACGGAAGGA
>DATKBU010000171.1:0-3354 GCA_035513815.1 Egibacteraceae bacterium | reverse complement strand
GAGATTTGCGCGCTCCTGCCTGTGGACACCGGATGCGCGGGCACCGCGGTGTGCGAGCCGCCCATCGCACCCGATCAGGCGCGCCTTTGACGAGCGCCTTCGGTGAGCGGTCCGACGGCCGCCTACGCTCGGCTCTGGCTGAGCGGTGACTCCGAGCAGGCCGCGCCTCGACTGGCTCGAAGCGGCCCGCAACGCCCTCGCGCACGCTCGGTGCTCAGCCCGGCCGACCTAGAGCACGGTCGCCGTCTGCTTGCGCGCCCCTACCGTCGCGCCGATCCCCTGACAGCGGCCCCGCGCTGACGAGAAAGCCAGAGGCAAAGGCCGTTCCGGCGAAGATTAGGCGCTTGGCCCTGGCCCAACCATTACTGCAATTTATGGTCCAACCTAAGCGCTTATCGGGGCTAGGAGGCGACGTAGCGGTCGCCCCACTAGGGGGCACTGCGAACTACAGCGGAACCCGCGCTGGGCTCGAACGCGCGTCGCCGCCGACGCGGGACCACCGAGCCCGTCCGGGTGCGACCATCAGGCGGCGCCTGAGGGGACCAACGAAGCCGCACAGACTTCACGCTTCCCCTCGCTTCCGTGACGGCGCAAAATGATGCCGGTCTGTAGGAGAAGCTGATGCAGGCACGGACGGCGCGCGTGCTCGCCTGGGCGGGCGCTGTCCTGTGCGTCGTCATGGTGGCGGGCGTCTACGCGATCGCGGCGGGCGCCGGCCGGTCGCTGGATCCCCGAGACATCGGGGTCCTCTGGGCGCTGCTGGTGCTGACGTTCCCCCTGGCCGGGGCGCTGATCGCCACGCGGCGCCCTGAGAGCCCCATCGGCTGGCTGTTCGTCGGCATCGGCCTGTCGTTCTGCCTCGCCGCGCTCGCGCAGGAGTGGGCGACCTACGCCGTGATCACCGCGCCGGGCGCGCTGCCGCTCGGCGGGGTCATGTCGTGGGTGGGGGCGTGGGCATGGTCGCCGGGGATCCTGCTGCTGTTTACGTTCCTGCCGCTGCTGTTCCCCGACGGCCGGCTTCCGTCGCGGCGCTGGCGTCCGGTGGCCTGGCTGTCCCTGGCGGTGCTCGTCGTCATCGTGCTGCCCGTCGCGGTCACGGCTTGGCCGCTGCGCGGACCCGTCCTGGCCACGCTGGGCGACTCGCCTCCGGCGGACGCCCCCACGGCCTTCAAGGTCGGCTACAACACCCAGATCGCCGGCATCCTCGTGATGTTCGTCCTGGGGCCGATCTGCGCCGCGTCGCTGATCCTGCGCATGCGCCGGGCGACCGGAGACGAGCGCCAACAGATCAAGTGGTTCGCGTTCGCGGTGCTCATCCTGGTGGTGGCAGTCATTCTGGCAAGCCCGCTGTTCTCCGTCGCGGAGGAGCTGCTGGTCCTTGCGGTACCGCTGATCCCGATCGCCTCCGGCGTCGCGATCCTGAAGTACCGGCTGTACGACGTCGATCTCGTCATCAGCAAGACCGTCATGGTCGGCGCGCTCGCTGCGCTCGTGACCGTCGTGTACCTCGCCGTCGTCGTCGGGGTGGGGACCCTCGTCGGCACGCGCGGCGAGCCGAACGTCGTCCTGTCGATCGTGGCTACGGCGATCGTGGCGGTTGCGTTCCAGCCGCTGCGCGAGCGCGCCCGCCGTCTAGCCAACCGGCTCGTCTACGGCAAGCGCGCGACGCCGTACGAGGTGCTGTCGGTGTTCTCGGAGCGGATGAGGGAGACGCTCGCGACCCAGGAGATGCTCCCGCGACTCGTACGGGCGCTCGCCGACAGCACCGGCGCCACCAGAGCCGAGGTCTGGCTGCGCTCGGGCGATGGGCTGCGCCGGGCGGCGTCATGGCCGCCGCGCGACGAGGAGGACCCGTGGGCGCCGCTGGGCGGCAGCGACGCGATCCCGTCGCTTCCCGGCGCGGATCGGGTCGCCGAGGTCCGTCACCAGGGAGAGCTCCTCGGCGCACTGACGCTCGCGAAACCCGCCAGCGACCCCGTGACGTCGACCGAGGACAAGCTGCTGTCCGACCTCGCCTCGCAGGCCGGCCTCGTTCTTCGCAACGCGCGGCTATCAGCTGACCTCCAGGCGCGACTCGACGAGCTGCGGTCATCGCGTCAGCGTCTGGTGGTCGCGCAGGACGAAGAGCGCCGCAAGCTCGAACGCAACCTGCACGACGGGGCGCAGCAGGAGCTTGTCGCCCTCGCCGTCAAGGCAGGAGTCGCGTCGGCGCTCACAGCCAAGGACCCCGGCAGAGCGGCACAGCTGCTCACCGAGCTGCGCGAAGGGCTCGCCGACGCGCTCGAGACCCTGCGGGATCTCGCTCGCGGGATCTACCCGCCGCTGCTGGCCGACCAGGGGCTGGCGATGGCGCTGGAAGGCCAGGCGCGCAAGGCCGCCATCCCGGTCACCGTCGAGGCCGACGGCATCGGGCGCTACGGGCAGGAGGTCGAGGCGGCCGTATACTTCTGCGTCCTCGAAGCCCTGAACAACGTGGCCAAGTACGCCGCCGCGTCGTCAGCGGCGGTCCGCCTCAGCGAGTCCGGCGGGGAGCTGCAGTTCCGGATCGCTGACGACGGACGCGGCTTCGATCCCGCCGCGACCGGCTATGGCACGGGCCTGCAGGGGATGGCGGATCGCCTCGATGCGATCGGCGGGACCCTGCAGATCCAGAGCCGACCCGGCCACGGCACCACGGTCACCGGCCGCCTGGCGGTCCGGAGGATCTGACCGCGTCGCGATCGTCGCCGCCGTCAGCCCCGTGGTGGCGCAGGATGAGGTGGCTGGCGTGCAACCACAGCAGCGGCTTGGCGATCAGGCCCCAGCGCGCTGTCCAAACGTCGTTCGCCTGTGCGAGGCTCAGCTCGCCCGGTCGAGCGACGCCCGCGCCGCCGCCGAGGAGCGCGGCGGCAGACATGCTGTGATGGGGCGAGCGCAGCGGGGGCCGGCGATCCAGCGTCTCGGTGGGCCCGAACAGCCCGGCGATAGAGCGCACCGAGGCCACCTCGAGCGCGTGGTCGCGCCGCAGCGACGGCAGGATCGTAGGCAGCCGGCGGGCCAGCATCGACTTGCCAGACGCCTAGTGGCAGAACTGCCATTCCGGCCCTGCTCCGCTGTGACCACAGCCATGCTTCGCCCCTTCGACCCCGGCCCCGGCCATCACCCGGCCAACAGGGGTGTGTAGAACACGAGCTTTCCCAAGCTCGCAACGGGGGTTCGATTCCCCTCACCCGCTCTCGACAAAGGCCCAGGTCAGCGGCGTATTGTACCCCCTGTGCCTTCTTTGTGCCGAGGGTCCTGATCCCATACTGATCCACACGGTGAGCACGGGACGACCTCCCTGGCTGTCCAGCCTCAGCGGCCAGCTTGCCGGCC
>DATKBU010000170.1:0-8227 GCA_035513815.1 Egibacteraceae bacterium | reverse complement strand
CCGCGTCATCGAAGGCCACCGTGCCCTCATCCGGCGTCCGCAGCCGAATGACGGGCTGACGGCCCTCAGAGCGGAACGCGGCGCGCTGGGCGTCGGTGAGATCCCGATGCCCGCCCCCGTAGCCGGGCGGGAGATTCGCCTCCTGCGCGGCGCGGCGCTGCTCGGCGAGCTCCTCAGGCGTCTCATATGCGTCATAGGCATGCCCGGCCTTCAGCAGCGCGTCCGCAACCGCGGTGTACAGCGCGGTGCGCTCGCTCTGGCGGTAGGGGCCGTGCGGCTCGACTCGGCCGGGGCCCTCGTCCCAGTCCAGGCCGAGGAACGTCAGCGCGTCGAGCACGCCCTGGTAGGACTCCTCGCTGACCCGGTCGGCGTCCGTGTCCTCGATGCGCAGCACGAACGTTCCCCCGGTCTGGCGCGCGTGGAGCCAGTTGTACAGGGCCGTGCGGGCGTTGCCGACGTGCAGCGAGCCGCTGGGCGCGGGGCAGAAGCGAAGCCGTGGTGCGGGCATGAGGGCATCCTGATCGAGGCGAGGCGGGCAGACCGTAGGCTAGTCCGCGTGCGGCCGCATCGCCGACGGCGAGGTGAGGAGGACCGTCGCCGTGGTCGGCGAGCGGCAAGGAGGAGCGAGGGTGCAGGTGCTGCTGGGCGCCGCTGAGCGAGTCCCCAACTGGGTGCGCGCGGCGTTGGCGATCGGCCTGCCCGTGGTCGCGTTCCTCACGGCGGCTGCGCGCTCGCCCGTGATGATCGCGGTGTTCCTGGCCTGGTCGGCGCTGACTCTGATGGCGCACGCACCGGTGTTCGCGTTCGATGGGCCGCTGCCGTTCAGCTCGGCGGGCTTGCATGCGGCCGGACGGGTGCACGAGTGGTCGCACGTGATCGCCGTGGAGCCCTTAGGCGACAAGGACCTCTGCGCCGTGCTGGCCGACGGCCAGCGAGTCCGCCTGCGCGTGCGCGGCCGGCGCACCCGCGAGCAGCTCCGCGAGGCGCTCGCCCGCCACAAGCCCGAAGCGGTCCGCTTCTAGTCACGAAGTGGCCAGCGGGCGCTCCGCGGAGGCGGGCGGTGGAAACGGCTCTCGGAAGGTGAACGCGCGCGCGGACGGTCCGTCGCGGTGGAGAAGCTCCAGCCGCTGCTTGGCCTCGTCCACGGTCGGCAGATGCCCGGCCGGGACCCACCACAGCGCGACAGAGACCTCGCGCATCTTAGTGAACCACTCGCGCCGCCTCCGCAGGAAGGCCGCGTGCTCGGTGCCGAACACGTAGTCAGCGAGGGCGTCCAGAGTCGTCCACACCGACATGTTGACGATGACGCGGTCGTCGTCGAACGCCCGGATCGCCGTCGCGTCCCCGTCCTCGGTCTGAAGCCGCCAGATGAATCCCGGGGCCGCGTCGGCCAGCGCGTTGATCGGGACGAGTGCGGCGACGAACTCGCCGATCTCGGGCGCGTCCAGCGGGGCCCGAAGCACCCCGATGTTGACCTGGGCGAGATGATGCCTCGCAGCCAGGCCCACCTCCTCGCTGGCGCTCTTCTCAGGCATCATTGGCCTGGAACAGCCCGTAGGTGTACGCGTCGTCCATCGCCCGCCACGACGCGTCGATGATGTTGGACGACACGCCGACGGTCTCCCATTCGCGCTCGCCGTCCGCGGAGGTGATCAACACGCGCGTGGTCGCGCCGGCGGCCGCCTCGGGGTTGACGATGCGGACCTTGTAGTCGGTGAGGTGGATCGCGTTGAGGTGCGGGTAGCGCCCGTTCAGCGCTGCCCGCAGCGCCTGGTCAAGGGCGTCGACCGGGCCGTTGCCCTCGCCCGTCCCGATCAGGCGCTCCTCCCCCACCCACAGCTTGACGGTGGCCTCCGCCACGACTCGGCCGTCCTCGCGGCGCTCCACGATCGTGCGGAAGCTCTCCAGCCTGAAGAACTCAGGCTTGTCGCCCAGCTCCTCCCGGGCCAGCAGCTCGAAGGACGCGTCCGCCGCCTCGAAGGCGTAGCCGACGTGCTCCAGGTCCTTGACCCGCGCCAGCAGGCGATTGGCGGCGCCGTCGTCCGACAGGTCGAGGCCCAGGTCCTTGCCCTTCATGACGATCGTCGCCCGGCCGGCCAGCTCGCTGACCAGCATGCGCAGGGAGTTGCCCACCGCTTCCGGCTCGACGTGCTGGTAGGTGTCGGTGCGCTTGGCCAGCGCGGAGGCGTGCAGCCCGCCCTTGTGGGCGAACGCGCCGTGGCCGACGTAGGGCGCCTGAGGGTTGGGCGTGCGGTTCATCAGCTCGGCGACCGCGTGCGCGACATGGGTGAGCTTGCGCAGATCCTCATCGCTGACGACATCCAGGCCCATCTTGAGCTTGAGGTTCGCGATCACCGACATCAGGTTGGCGTTGCCGCAGCGCTCGCCGATGCCGTTGACGGTGCCTTGGGCGTGAGCGGCGCCCGACTGCACCGCGATCATCGTGTTCGCCACCGCGCAGTCCGCGTCGTTGTGCACATGGATGCCGACCTTCGCCCGGCCGCCGAGCAGCCCCACCACCTGGGCGACCACGCGCTCGATGCGCTCGGGCATCGCCCCGCCGTTGGTGTCGCACAGCGCGACGCATTCCGCGCCCGCCTCGGCCGCCGCTCGGATCACGTCCAGCGCGTAGGGCTCTTCTGCCTGATGGCCGTCGAAGAAATGCTCGGCGTCGAAGAACACGCGCCGGCCCTCGCCGCGCAGCAGCCGGATGGAGTCGGCGATCATCGCCAGGTTCTCTTCGCGCGTGGTGCCCAGCGCCTCGGTGACATGCAGGCTCCAGGCCTTCCCGACCAGCGTGACCACGGGGGTCTGCGCCTCCAGGAGCGCCGCGAGGCTCGGGTCGGTGGCCGCGTCACGCCCCGGCCGGCGTGTCATGCCGAACGAGCTCAGGACGGCGCGCTCGAGCTGCAGCTCGCCGTCGGCCGCCCGCTTGAAGAACTCGGTGTCCTTAGGGTTCGCCCCGGGCCACCCGCCTTCGATGTAGCCGACGCCCAGCGTGTCGATCGCGGCCGCGACGCGCAGCTTGTCCTCCACCGTCAGCGAGATGCCTTCTTGCTGAGTGCCGTCGCGCAGCGTGGTGTCGTACAGATCCACGGCATCGATGACCATGGCTGTGCCTTCTTCTCGGGGCTGTCGCTGCCGTCCTGGGATCATCGCGGGCCGCAAGGTCGATGCTCGCCGGCCCTCGCTCCCGGGCCGGCATCGACCGCCGGTCTACGGGAGCGGACGAATAATGATGATCGCAGGCGCGCTGAGGACGGCCGCGGAGGCGGCCCCGTCAGCGAATGCGGGCTGCGAGCTCATCAGGCTGTGAGTTTGCCGGTTCGAACGGGGCAGCACAACCATGGGACGTCAGCTCCGCTTGACCGGGATCAGCTGCCTTGACCGGCGGGCGTCACAGCAGCCGTGAGCAGCGCGCGGCCGGCGGCGGGCCCGACCTCCAGCTGGAAGTCGCCAGGCTCGGTCGTCCAGGCCCCGGCGCCGACGTCCCAGTGCTGGAAAGCCCGCGCCGGGATGCGGATGTCGATCTGTGTCGAGGCGCCCGGCTCGGCCTGCGCGCCTGCGAACCCGACGAGCCATCGGGGCGGACGGTCCACCCCGCTGTCGGCGCGAGCGGCGTACACCTGAACCACCTCTCGGCCCGGCCGGTCCCCCGCATTGCGAAGGTCGACGCGCACGACGCAGCCGCCGTCGTCGGTCGGCTCGACGCCGACATCTTCGTAGCGCCATGTCGTGTAACCCAGCCCGTGGCCGAACGGGAACTGCACGCTGGGTCCGCCCGAGCCGGCGCCGCGATAGCCGACGTGAAGGCCCTCGTCATAGGACAGGACGCCGTCGACCGGAGTCGTGGACGGCAGACCGCGCTCACTCGCCGGCCATGAGACCGGCAGGCGCCCGCCCGGCTCCACCTCGCCGAACAGCACATCGGCCAGGGCGTTGCCAGCCTCCTGCCCCGGGAACCAGGCGAGGAGCACCGCGGCGACCTCGTCGGCCCACGGCAGCAGAACGGGCGCGCCCGCGTTCACGATCACCACGGTGCGCGGGTTGGCGGCGGCCACCCGGCGGACGAGCTCGTCCTGGCGCCCCGGCAGCGCGAGCGTGTCCCGGTCGAAGCCCTCGCTTTCGACCTCCTCCGTCGTGCCGACCACGACCACGGCGACGTCGGCGTCGCGGGCCAGCTGCTCGGCGCGCTCGAGCTCGGTTTCCTCGCCGGCCATGGGCGGCTCGAGGTTCAGCTGGAAGAGAATGCCGATGTCGCTGGGCGGCACCTCGTAGTCGAGCACGACTTCGAACCGCTCGCCGGCGACCGCGTCGACTGGATGACGAAGCTGCGGTGGGCGCATGATCGCCTCCGCGTCGTCGGTGCCTTCCGGCAGTGCAAGCGCGGCCTCGGCGACCGGCGAGCCGCGCACGGACAGCCGGAACCGCCCCAGCCCTGAGCTGCCGAGGTGGTAGCGCCCTGGCTGGCGAGCGTCGACGACCGTGCGCACCCGAACCGCCGCGACCTGATCGATCGGCACGCCGTCGGCGACGGATCCCATCCACACGAAGGCGCCCTGGGTGCGCTGCTCGGTAGCGATGACCGCCCCGTCCCTTGTGAGGAACTGCACATCGACGCCCGGCTCGTCGCCGCCCGGCAGCAGGACCCACGGCGCTTTGGCCACCGGCGTGCGCGTGTGCGCCCTGACCCCGGGCGTGTGCACGACCTCGGCGCCGTCGCCGACGGCCTCCCGAATCCCCTCCAGCGGCGAGACGGTGTACGGGGGGAACACCGTCGCGCTGCCTCCGCCGAGCGTGCGCACGACCGCGGCGTTCGGGCCCACCACTGCGATCCGGCGAAGGGCGGATCGCTCGATGGGCAGCACCGCTGCCTCATTGCGCAGCAGCACGAAGCCAGCCGAGGCCGCCGACCGCAGCTCCTCCGCGGTCTCAGCGGGCGCCCACGGCGGAGGCGACCCTCCATCTGGCGCGATGTCCTCGAGCGCGCCGACCCTGGCGGCCAGCCGCAGGACGCGCAGAACCTTGTCATCGATGGCAGCCTCGGAGACCTGCCCGTCGCGGACGGCGGCGAGCAGCCGCCCGTCGCTCCACGGGCTGTCGGGACCAGGCATCGCCAGATCCAGGCCCGCACGCGCCGTCGGGGCCGTCGAGCGGGTCGCATGCCAGTCCGACACGACCACGCCATCGAAGCCCCACTGATTGTGCAGGACGTCGCGCAGCAGCGGCGACTCGGTCATGGTCACGCCGTCGACCGCGTTATAGGAGGCCATTACCGCCCACGCGCCGGCTTCCCGCACGATGTGCTCGAACGGCGCCAGGTACAGCTCGCGCAGCGTGCGCTCGTCGACCTGCGCGTCAAGCGTGCGGCGCTGGGTCTCGGAGTCGTTGGCCACGAAGTGCTTCACGGTGGCGCCCACGCCGCTGCGCTGCAGGCCGCGGACGAACGCCGCGCCGATGTGCGCGGTTAGCAGCGGGTCCTCGCTGAAGCACTCGAAGTGGCGGCCGCCGTAGGGCGTGCGGTGCAGGTTCACCGTTGGGGCGAGCACGACGTCCACGCCTTTGCGCCTGGCCTCGGCCGCCAGCAGCGTGCCGAGGCGCTCGACGCGGGCGGTGTCCCACATCGCCGCAAGCGCGGTCGGCGAGGGGACGTTGGCCGACGGGTCTCGCTCGTCCCAGCGCTCCCCGCGCACACCCGCCGGCCCGTCGGACATCACCAGTCGGCGAAGGCCGATCGACGGCTCGGGATGCAGCGACCAGACGTCGGCGCCAGTCAGCAGGCGCACCTTCTGGTCCAGCGACAGCCGGGAGGCCCGCTCGCGCAGCTCGCGCTCCCCCACGTCGCTCACCCGGCTTCAGCCGTGGGCGTAGTCGAGCATGTGCTCGTACTTGGGTTCCTTGCCCTTCACCACGTTGAAGAACAGCTCCTGGATCTGCTTGGTGATCGGGCCGGGAGCGCCGATGTCGCGATCATCGAGGCTGCGGATCGGCACCACCTCGGCGGCCGTGCCGCTGTAGAAGGCCTCGTCGGCGAGGTACAGGTCCTGGCGCAGCAGCGTGGTCTCCGCGAAGGGGATGTCCAGGTCCCGCGCGAACTGGATGACCGCGTCGCGCGTGATCCCGCGCAGCACGCCCTCGGACAGCGGCGGGGTCAGCAGAGTGCCGTCGGAGACGACGAAGATGTTCTCACCCGAGCCCTCGGCGACGTGTCCGTCCTCGTTGAGCAGCACCGCCTCGTCGTAGCCGGCTTTGAGCGCTTCGACCTTGGCCAGGGAGGAGTTGATGTACACCCCGCAGGCCTTGGCGCCCGTCGGGATCATGTTGTTGCCGATGCGCACCCACGACGAGGTCTTGGCGCGGACCCCGTTCGCCAGCCCTTCCTCGCCCAGATAGGTGCCCCACGGCCAGATCGCGATGCTCACGCTCACCTTGCTGGGCAGCGGGTTCAGCCCCATCTCCCCGTACCCGAGATAGGCCAGCGGTCGGATGTAGCACGACTCGACGTCGTTGACGCGGATCAGCTCGCGCGTCGCCTCCATGAGCTCATCGACCCCGTAGGGAATCTCCATCTGCAGGATCCGACCGGAGCGATGCAGGCGCTCCATGTGCGCCCGGTGCTGGAATACCGCAGGCCCGCGGTCGGTCGCATAGGCGCGCACGCCCTCGAACACGCCCCAGCCGTAGTGCAGCGTGGGGGTGAGGATGTGGATCTTCGCGTCCGCCCAGTCGACGAACTCACCGTCCATCCAGATCTTCGAGACTTCGGGAATGGGCATCTCTGGGTCGACTCCTTGGGCGCTATCCGGCGGCCACCGCGGCGGCGATGCGGTCGCCGATCTGCTGAGTTGAGTATCCCATGGCCTCGCCGCCCATGGCGCCGAGATCTGGCAGAACGCCCGAGGCCGCCTGCTCGACGGCCGCGGCAGCCTCAGCCTCGCCGAGATGCGCCAGGCACATCGCGGCGGACAGCACGGCGGCCACCGGGTTCGCCCAGCCGCGACCCGCGATATCTGGCGCCGAGCCGTGCACCGGCTCGAACATGCTCGGCGCCGAGCGGTCCGGATTGAGGTTGCCGCTGGCCGCCACCCCCAGCCCGCCCTGCACGGCCGCGCCGAGGTCGGTGACGATGTCGCCGAACAGATTGTCGGTCACCACCACATCGAAGCGCTCCGGCTGGGTGACCAGATACAGGCACATGGCATCAACGTGCACATAGTCGGCCGCCACGCCGGGGAATTCGGCGCCGATGTCGTCGACCGTGCGCTGCCATAGGTCGCCGGCGAAGGTCAGCACGTTGGTCTTGTGGCACAGCGTCAGCTTTCCGGAGCGCGCCGCCGCGCGGCGGAAGGCGTCGCGCACGACGCGCTCCACGCCGTGGCGGGTGTTGAGTGACTCCTGGGTCGCGACCTCCTGCGCCGTATCCCGATACACGACCCCGCCGGCGCCCGCGTAGAGCCCTTCGGTGTTCTCGCGCACGATCACCATGTCGCAGCGGTCCGGCGTCAGCCCCGCCACCGGCGACGTCACCCCCGGGTAGAGCTTGACCGGGCGGAGATTCACATACTGGTCGAAGGCGAAGCGCAGCCGCAGCAGCAGCCCTCGCTCGAGCACGCCGGGAGGCACCTCGGGCGTGCCGACCGCCCCCAGCAGGATCGCGTCGTACCCCCGCAGCTCATCCTCCACCGAGTCCGGCAGCACCTCCCCAGTTTCGAGGTAGCGCCGCCCGCCGAGGTCGTAATCGGCCATCTCGACCTTGAATCCGAAGCGGTCGCCCGCCGCATCGACAGCCTTGAGGGCTTCGGATGTCACTTCGGGACCGACGCCGTCGCCGCCGATCACCGCCAGGGTGTAGCCAGCCAAGCCGTCCCTCCTCGAGGAGCTGCCGAATGACGCCGGGGGCAGTTTACGCGGCGGTGCTCCGACGCTGTCCAGCCGTGGGTCGCGCCGGTCATCTAGTCTCGCGGCGGGGCGCGGCCTCGCGCCGTGGCGCTCGCGGACTCGAGCGGCGCCGGGAGGACGAGCATGATCCGGCTGTCGGCGGCGCAGGCGCGCCGCATCGCGCTGGCCGCGCAGGGCTTCGCGGACCCGCCGCCCGCGGGGCGCGTCGACCGGCGCCACCTGCGGCGCGTGCTAGGCCGCGTGCGGGTGCTGCAGATCGACTCTGTCAACGTGGTGGCGCGTGCACACGAGCTTCCGGCCTTCTCCCGGCTCGGCCCGTATCCCCGCC
>DATKBU010000169.1:0-9346 GCA_035513815.1 Egibacteraceae bacterium | reverse complement strand
TCCAGCTGGCGCGCCGCCACTTCTGACTCCGCGGCATCGTCCTGAAAACCGCCCGCCGACAGTCGGCTAGCCACATCGCCGCCGAGCGCGGCGGCGGCGATGAGCCCGGCGAGCGTGCCAGCCAGGCCGAGGTATCGACGGCGAACGAGAACTGCTCCGAGCTTGCCTAGCATCTGACACTCCTGACCGCAGATAGGTTATCGGCGGTCAGTTAACGTGGATAAGCTTCCGTTGTCAAGTAGCCTCTCCGCTGCTCCGCTCCCGGGCCGTCGACCCGCTCCCCGCAGGGGGACTACGGGCGCTCCCAGCTAGAGGGCGTCGCCGCTGGGCTCCTCCTGAAAGCTCCACTCCGAGGGATTGGCCTCCGAGTGCTGCACCTGGAGGTCGTCGGAGTGGTCCTCTGGCTTGGGCTGGTACGGCTCTGGCGTGTTCACCAGATTGAGGATCTCCCCTGGCAGGTCGGGGATGTCGCCAGCGCGATCGAGGTAGGACAGCTGATCCGCCATCACCGACCGGACCCGCTCCTGATAGTCCTCTCGGAAGCGGCGAAGCTCGTCGACGGCCCGTCGGACCCGCTGAACCTCGACGCGCGCCTGCTCGCGTTCCCACGCGGCTTCGCGCCGGGCCTCAGTCACCAGCTCCTCGGACTGCTGGCGCGCCTCCAGCAGGGTCTGCTCCGCCTGCTCTCGCGTGGTCGCCACCAGCTCATCCGCCTGCTGGCGCGCGACTGCGACGGCCTCGTCGGCCGTCTTCTGCGCGGTGACCAGCGTCCGCTTCAGCAGCCCCTCGTCGTGCACCGCCTCGGCCGACTGACGCTCGAGCTCGCGGACGCGCTCGGCGAATCGGTCGCGCTCGCGGGCCAGATCCTGGAGCCGCTCGGAGACCCGGTCCAGGAACTTGTCGACCTCATCGGGGTCGTAGCCCTTCCACTTCTCCTTGAAGACCTGGTGCTCGATGTCCTCGGGTCGCAAGGCCATGACGGACTCCCTTGGTCAGCGCGGTCCTAGGGGCAGATGACGCCCCGAAGAATCATCAATGCAATGAATAGCAGAATCGGCGACAGGTCGAAACCCATCCCGCCAACCCCGACCGGGGGCAGCAGCCCGCGCAGCGGGCGCAGCAGCGGATCGGTGAGCGCATTCACGCCGCGCGCGAGCGGCAGCACGGGCTCGGGCGGGCTCGGAACCCATGACAGCAGGATCCGAACAATGAGGATGACCCAGTAGATCTGGATCACCAGGCACAGGACGGTGCGGATGAGATCCACGTTCTATGCCTGATTGAAGAAGCCGCGCTCGCTCAGCTTGCGCCGCTCTTCGGTGGAGACCTCCACGCCAGTCGGCGTGAGCAGGAACACCCGGTCCCCGACTCGCTCGATGCGGCCGTCGAGGCCGTAGATCAGCCCTGAGGCGAAGTCGAGCATGCGCTTGGCGACGCTCTCGCTCGCGCTGGCCAAGTTCATGATCACCGGGATGCCGCTGCGGAACTTGTCGCCGACCTCCTCAACGTCATTGAACGTGCTGGGGTCGGTGATGTGGACCTTGCCGCTGATGATCGGCCGCACGCCCGAGGCGAAGCCGCTGGGACTCGGCGCGCTCGGCGCGAGCGGCGGCGGCGCGACGGTCCGCGCAGGCCCGATGCGCCGCACATTCGTCGGCTCCGGACGCAGCTGGGGCTCCCCCGGGCGCGCCGCGGGCTCATCGGGCAGATCCGCGTACTCGTCGTCGTATTCCTCGACGAGCCCGAGGTAGCTCAGCGCCCTCTTCCAGACTGTCGACATGGCTCTCTCCTGTTGCAATCAGGCGGCGGAGGGACGGGGTCCGAATAGCGCCTCGCCGAGGCGGACGATCGTCGCGCCTTCCTCGACCGCCACTTCGAAGTCGCTGCTCATTCCCATGGACAGATGCTGAACCTCGGGAAACCTCGCCCGCACATCGTCGCGCAGCTCGCGCAGCGTTGCGAAGACCGGCCTGGGATCGGCATCCAGCGGGGGGATGCCCATCAGGCCCTCGCACGCGGTCCCGTCGAGCGCGCGGACTCTGGCGACCAGGGCGAGCGCCTCGTCAACGGCACAGCCTCCCTTGGCGGGATCGTCGCCGGCGTTGACCTGGACCAGGACTCGCTGGACCCTGCCCGACTTGCGCGCCCGCTCCGCTATGGCGTTCGCCAGCTCCAGTCGATCCACCGAGTGGATCAGGCTCGCGGTGCCGACCACGTCCTTGACCTTGTTGCGCTGCAGCCTTCCCACGAAGTGCCAGCGCACCCCGGCGCCGGCCTCGCGGGCCTTGCGGCGCAACTCCTGCGCCTTGCTCTCCCCGAAGTCGGCCTGCCCCAGTGCGCGGGCGGCGAGGACAGCATCGACGTCGAAGCCCTTCGTCACCGCCACCAGCGTGACGGCGTGGGGGGAGCGCCCAGCGCGCTCCGCCGCAGCCGCGATGCGTCGCTGCGCCAGGGCGAGCCGCTCGGCGAGCTCGGCGTCCGCCGAACCGTGGCCGGGAGCAGATCCCCGCGCGTCGAACTCGGTCGGAGAGGCCATCGCCATCAGTCTAGGGACAGGGTCTCAGGCGGCCTTGGATGCGCCGCGCGCGTGATCACACCCGCCTGGCGGCCCTGTGGCGCGCCGGCGCGGTGGCTGAACCAGCGAGCCGCGCCGCAGCGCGTGCACCCGCCGGATGCCTCGATCGTCGCGACCCCGGCGTGCTCGAGCTGGCACTGGACAGCTGCAGGCAGGTCCAGCGACGGCGATCCCCAGGCGGTCTGGGCCGCGGCCGCCGGCACGCTCGCACAGAACCCAGCCGCCATCTCAGGGTCGACCTCGTAACAGCAGCCGCCGATCGCAGGGCCGATCATCGCGATGACCTCCGAGGGCTGGCCCGATCCGCAGGCCGTCAGCGCCTGCACCGCTTTCGCGACAATTCCCTCTTCGATGCCGCGCCTGCCGGCATGGACTGCCGCCACTCCCGCACCGGGGAGCGCGAGCAGCAGCGGGACGCAGTCAGCCACAAGGACGACCAGGCCGACGCCGGACTCAGTGGTCACAAGCGCATCCACGCCCGACAGCGCACTTTGGTGATCCAGGACGCCGCGTCCCCGGTCGGAACGGCCGACGCGAGCGACTCCCCCACCGTGCACCTGCTCCATGACGACGAGATCTCCGGCGGCCAGCCCGACGAGGGAGGCGAGTCGCTCACGGGCGTCGGCTCCGCCGCCGTCGCCGACAATCAGCGACATGTTCCCGTCAACGCGTGCCGTGAACGCGGCGCGCACGTCGCCGTGCCCCCCGACGCCGCGGCGCGCAGCGCCCTCGCCGTGGTGCGACGGCGCCAGGGTGACGGATCGTGCGGGCTGAGCCAGGCCGATCACCGCTTCAGAAATGAGGGGATGTCCAGGTCGTCGTCGTCCTCATCGCCTCCGCCGATGACGACCGGCGGACGCTCAGCCGGTCGGAACAGCTCGTCTTCCTCGTCCTCCTCCTCGACCAGCGGGCCGTCATCCGCCGCAGGCGCGGCCTCTGAGTCGCGCCGCTCGACAGGACGCAGCAGCCCGGCGCCCGCAGCAGCGAGCCCCGGCGCGCCCGTGAAGCCACCCGCGATCACCGTGACCTTGACCTCATCGCCCAGCGAGTCATCGATGACCGCGCCGAAGATGATGTTCGCGTCGGGATCCGCAGCCTGCGCGATGACCTCCGCCGCCTCGTTCACCTCGTACAGGCCGAGGTCGCTGCCTCCTGCGATCGTCAGCAGCACACCGCGCGCGCCGTCGATCGAGGCCTCGAGCAGCGGCGAGCTGATCGCCATGCGGGCCGCCTCCAGGGCGCGGTTCTCGCCGCGAGCCTTGCCGATGCCCATGAGCGCACCGCCCGCGTCTCGCATCACCGCCGAGACGTCTGCGAAGTCGGTATTGATCAATCCAGGAGTGGTGATCAGATCGGTGATGCCCTGCACGCCGTGCAGGAGGACGTCGTCGGCCAGGCGGAAGGCCTGCAGCACCGAGGTTTCGTCGTCGGAGATCTCCAGCAGCCGATCGTTGGGGATCACGATCAGGGTGTCCACCGACTCGCGGAGGTTCTCGATCCCCTTCTCGGCCTGCACGCTGCGACGGCGCCCCTCGAAGCTGAACGGCCGGGTGACGACCCCGATGGTGAGCGCCCCCAGGCTCTTCGCGATCTCGGCGATGATGGGCGCGCCACCGGTGCCGGTCCCGCCGCCCTCCCCGGCGGTGACGAACACCATGTCGGAGCCCTTGAGGACCTCCTCGATCTCGTCGCGGTGCTCCTCGGCGGCCCGCCGCCCGACCTCGGGGTCGCTGCCCGCGCCGAGGCCGCGCGTCAGCTCTCTGCCGACGTCGAGCTTCACGTCGGCGTCCGACATCAGCAGCGCCTGGGCGTCGGTGTTGACAGCGACGAACTCGACGCCTTTCAGGCCCGACTCGATCATGCGGTTGACAGCGTTGACGCCGCCTCCGCCGATCCCGAGGACCTTGATGACCGCCAGATAGTTCTGTGGTGCCGCCACGGGGATCTCCTTGGTCATCTGGGGCTGCGGCCTATCTCAACTGCAGCCTAGCCAGGGAAAAGAGTTCGGCGGGTGCCGCCCGCGTACCCTCAAGCTCAACTAAAGGTCTATAGTTATGTAAACTTGTCGTTCTGGGTGAAGATACGCGGGCGCGACGGCAAGGTCAAGCAAGCGCACTGTCCATGCGGGCGCCTCTGGTGCCCCGGAGGCGGGCCTCACCCGGAGGGGACGAGCACCGGGTTGTCGGGCGCGCGCACATCGATCTCGCTCACCCGCAGATCGACTGCGCCGGTTAGCTCCGACTGCTCGCGCGCCTGGTCGAGCAGCAGCTGGATGACCTGCGCCTTCATCTGCACCCGTTCCGCGCTGCCGAAGCGCACCCACACGCCCACGTCGCCGGCGTCGCCGCCCCGCAGGTGCAGCCGCAGACCGCGCTCGCTGGGCGCGTCATAGCGATCGACCTGTGAGCGCAGCTTCTCCGGCAGCCCACCGCGCACTGCCAAAGCGTTGCGCAGCGCCACATCGCTGGCCTGGGACCCCTCGCCTGGCAGCACCGAGTTCGCAGCCTCGATCACCGGAAGCTCCGCTGCGCCGCGCGCGATCACCCAGCCGTCTGCGTCGACGACCCACGCACCGCCGGGCGCCTCGACCACCGCGACCGGCTCGCGCGGGTCGATGAGGATCTCCACGCCCGACGGCGGGAGTCGCACGACGTCGACGTCGCTGACCCACGGAAGCTCGCGCACCCCAGAGGCGGCTGCGCCCAGGTCCGCCGATAGCAGGTTCTCACCGATGCGCAGCCCTGCGGCAACGCGCACGGCCGCCGCTTCCTCGCCGCGCACGCCGGTCACCTCGACGCGCTGGATCGCGAACAGCGGCGAGCGCGCTGCGACGGCTCCCAGCGCCACGAGCCCGATCAGCACCAGGGCGCTCGCGGTCAGGCGCCGCCGGCGGGCCGCCGTCTCGCGCTGCACCGCCCGCCGGCGCTCGAGGATGCGTCGATCCATCGGCGGCCTGGGCGGTCTGGGGGCCGGCGACCGGATCGGGCGGCCCGCGGATCGGGCTGGGCTGCGGGCGCCCGCGGCGCTAGCTCGAGGTGCCATGGGGCATCCCTCCTCCCCTGGCGGGGGCGTCCGCGGACTCCTCGAAGCCTTCCATCACGACCTCGGGGACCAGCTCGACCCCGTGGCGCTCGCGGACAGCGCGCTGGACATCGTCGATCACCTGGCGGACGTCGGATGCGGTCACGGGCGGCGAGGTCGTGATGAAGTTCGCATGGACCTTCGACACCTGCGCCCCGCCGACCCGGTGGCCCTTCATTCCGGCCTCATCGATCAGGCGGCCAGCCGAGTCGCCCGGCGGGTTTCGGAACACGCTGCCGCACGACGGCTCGCTGATCGGCTGGTGGGCCCGCCGCCACCGCCGCATCTCGTCCATCTCGGCGGCCACGGTGTCGGGATCGGCGCGCCGCAGACGCAGGCGCGCGCGCACCACAACGGCATCGCTGGGCAGGGATGTCGTCCGATAGCCCATATCGATTTGCGCGCGATCGAATCGCTGGATCCGCCCGCCGCTGGCCAGGCGGGCCGCCTCCGCCCACTCCAGGACGTCCGCCAGCTCTCGGCCGTGCGCCCCGGCGTTCATGCGCACCGCGCCGCCGAGGCTGCCGGGGATCGCCACGCCGAACGCGAGGCCGCCCAGCTGGCGGCGCGCGACTTCCCGAGCCAGAACCGGCATCGGCTCCGCGGCGCCGGCCGTGACCGACTCCCCATCGACCTGCACCCCGCGAAAACCTCGCCCGAGCATCACCGCGACGCCGGGCCACCCTTCGTCGGCGATAAGCAGGTTGCTGCCCCGCCCCACGATCAGCCACCCGCGACCCAGCTCGGCGCAGATCCCTGCCACGGCCGCGAGATCCTCCCCAGACGATGCCCGCACAAGCGCCGCGGCCGGACCGCCGACACGCAGGGTCGTGTGGGCCGCCAGGCGCGCGCCCGCGAAGATCTCGCCCGAAACCTCCGAACGCAGGCGCTCAAGCAGGTCGTCCTCACCCATCCCGCTCCCCCAGACGGCGCAGGATCACCGGTCCCACCTCGGTGATGTCTCCCGCGCCCATCGTGAGCACCAGATCACCTGGGCGAGCCAACTCCACGACCACGTCGGCGACCTCGCGCGCGCCGGCCACGAACCGCGTCTCGACGCCGGCGTGACGAGCGGCGTCTGCCACAAGGCCGCCGGTGACGCCGGGGACGGGAGGCTCGCCCGCCGCGTACACGTCCGTGACCACCGCGAGATCGGCCTCGGCGAGGGCCTGGCCCAGCTCGCGGGCCAGCGCCGCAGTGCGCGAGTAGCGGTGCGGCTGGAGCACTGCGATGACCCTCCCCGCCGGCTGGCTCTGGCGGGCGGCCAGCAGCGTCGCGGCCAGCTCAGTCGGGTGATGGCCGTAGTCATCGATCACCGTGACGCCCCCGGCCTCGCCGATGCGCTGAAAGCGCCGCTGGGCGCCGCCGAACGCGGCGAGGCCCTCGCGGATAGCCTCGACGTCCGCGCCCGCCCAGCGCGCGGCGAGGATCGCACCTGCGGCGTTGAGCACGTTGTGGCGTCCGCGCAGCCGCAGGCGGAACTCGCCCAGATCCTCGTCGTGGCGCAGCCGGAACCGGCTCGCGTCGCGCTCGAGGACCACGTCGGTGATGTGCGCGTCAGACAGCTCCGACTCCCCGTAGGTCACTACACGCGCGCCGACGCGGCCGCGCAGCGCTGCCGCACCCGCGTCGTCAGCGCACATGATCGCCAGCCCATCGGCGCCCAGCCCGGCGAGGAACTGCGTGAAGCCGGTGCGGACAGCGTCCAGGTCGGCGTAATAATCGTGGTGGTCCAGCTCGATGTTCGTCACCACTGCGCAGTCGACGGTCATCGCCAGGAACGACCCGTACGCCTCATCCGCCTCGGCCACGAACACGTCGCCGCTGCCATGGTGCGCGCTCGTCCCGGAGTCGTGCAGCGCGCCGCCGATCGCGAACGACGGATCGAGCCCCGCCTGCTGCAGCGCCACGGTGACCATCGAGGTCGTCGTCGTCTTGCCGTGCGTGCCGGAGATCCCGATGCGCCGCCGCCCGCGCATCAGCGCGTCGAGCAGCTGGGGTCGGCTGAGCAGCGGGACCCCCTTCTCGGCCGCGTGGACCACTTCGGGGTTGTCAGCGGGGACGGCCGCAGACACCGCGACGAGCTCGGCGTCGCCGACGTTCGCGGCGGCATGCCCGATGCTTACGACTGCCCCCATCGCTGCGAGGGCGCTGCAGGCCGGCCCGCCACGCAGATCGCTTCCGCTCACCGGGTGACCGCGCTCGAGCAGGACTCGCGCCACGGCGCTCATCCCTGACCCGCCCACCCCGACCAGGTGCACGCGCGCGCCGGGCACGAGAGGGCTCGCGCCGACCGCGATGTCGCCGGCATCGCCGTGGAGGTCTGAGCTCATGGTTGGGCCTCAGTCTGGTTGCCGGCGGCCTCGCCTGATGACGCGCCGCCGCCCCGGTTGCGGTTGCGGCTGCCAAGTCTGCCTGGGGCGCGCCCGGAACCGGCGAAGGCCGCGTCGGCGATGAGGCGCGCCAGCGCCGCCGCCGCGTGGGGTCGGGCGAGCGCCCGTGCGGCCGCGGCGGCGCTCGCATGCGCGCTGTCGTCCAGAAGAAGGCGCTCCGCGGCCGCGACCAGCGCGGCCGAGTCAAGATCGGCGTCGGGGATCACCGTGGCGGCGCCGCTTTCCGCCAGCGCTCGGGCGTTCGCCATCTGGTGGTCCGCCGTCGCGTGCGGATACGGAACGAGAACGCTGGGCAGCCCCATCATCGTGAGCTCGGCGGTAGTGGACGCGCCGGAGCGGCACACCGCAACGTCGGCGGCGGCGTACGCCAGATCCATGCGCTCCACGTACGGCTCACAGCGCACAATCAGCGGCGAGCCGGAAGCCAGCTGCGCATCCCACGCCGCCTGCGCCCCGGCGTGCTCGGCGCGACCGGTGGCATGCAAAACCTGCAGCCCTCGCGGCTCGCTCCACAAGGGTGCGGCGCCGACAGCGGCGCTGTTGATTCGCCGAGCCCCCTGGCTGCCTCCGAAGACCAGCAGCGTTCGCCGGCCGGGATCGAGATCGAAGGCGGCCATGGCCTCGCTGCGGCGCGCCCCTGCATCGAGCTCGGCCAGACCGGGGCGCACCGGATTGCCGGTCACCGTGACGCGGTCGACGTGCCCCAGCCGCGCAGCGCTGTCCGGAAAGCTCACCGCGATCGCCTGCGCCCAGCGCGCCGCCAGTCGGTTGGCCAGCCCAGGGATGGCGTTCTGCTCATGGACCACCAAAGGAATCCGGGCAAGGCCGGCGGCGACCGCCAGCGGCGCCGAGACGTACCCGCCGAACACGGCGGCGGCGGCGGCGCGCGGCGGCCCCTTCACCAGACGAAGGGCGTCGCGCGCGGCGAAGGCGAGCGCCAACGGAGCGCGCAGCGCGCTGAGGCTGAGGCGTCGCTGAAACGGCGCAGCGCTGATCAGATGCAGCGGCCAGCCCGCCTCGGGCACGAGTCGCGATTCCAGCCCTCTCGCTGTCCCGACAAACTCAACCTCTACTTGAGGGTACAGCTCGGCCAGCGCGGCTGCGGTCGCGAGCGCGGGCACCACATGGCCCCCGGTCCCGCCCCCTGCGATGAGGATCCGCCCGGCGTTCGTCACTGCTGCTCCGAGTCGGGCCCGACATCGTCTGCCACGGGACGTCCCGCGCGCGCGATGGACAGCAGGATCCCCATGCCGAGCAGCGTGAACAGCAGTGACGAGCCGCCAAAGCTCACCAGCGG
>DATKBU010000168.1:0-4775 GCA_035513815.1 Egibacteraceae bacterium | reverse complement strand
CGCGCAGCGGGCCGGCCCGCAGGCCGGCCGCGCGCCGGCGAACCGCCGCCACGGTAATCGCGCGGCCCGCGACCGTGGCGGCCACGTCGGCCGTGTCAGCGGGCGCCGAGGTCAGCGATGAAGCCATAGGGATAGGCGGGTAGCCCCGGGTCGCTGGCATCGTCAAGTCGCTGCCGCTCCGCCTCCGACAGCTCGAGGTCGGCCGCGCCGAGGTTGTCGTCGAGCTGCTCGACGGTGCGCGCGCCGAGGATGGTCGAGGATACGCCGGGGCGGTCGGTAACCCAGGCCAGCGCGATCTGGGCCGGCGTCGCCCCGCGGTCGGCGGCGATCTCGCGCACCGCATCCAGCACCCGCCACGTCCGGTCGATGTTGCGCTTGTCGTAGGCCTCGACGCCGCGGCCGGGGTCCTCCCCGAGCCGGGTGGCGCCCGTGGGCCGCTGGTCGGGGCGGTACTTGCCGGTCAGCCAGCCTCCGCCCAGCGGCGACCAGGGCAGTATCCCGATGCCCTCCAGGAGGCACACCGGCACCAGCTCCCATTCGATCTCGCGCGCGAGCAAGTTGTACTGCGGCTGCAGCGTGGCGACGCGGGCCCAGCCGTTGTGGCGGGCCAGCAGTGCCGCGCGCTGCAGCTGCCAGCCGGCGAAGTTGCTGACGCCGACGTAGCGCACCTTGCCGGCGCGCACCAGGTCGTCGAACGTCTCCAGCGTCTCCTCGACGGGCGTGCGGGGGTCCCAGCAGTGCGCCTGGTACAGGTCGATCGCCTCCACTTGCAGCCGCCGCAGGCTCGCGTCCACGGTGCGCATCAGCCGCGGCTTCGACAGGCCCGCCTCGTTGGGGCCCTCGCCCATCGGCATGCGCGCCTTCGTCGCGATGACGAGGTCGTCGTGGCGCCCGCGCTTGGACAGCCAGCGCCCGATGAACTCCTCAGACGTCCCGCGCTGGTACACGTCGGCGGTGTCGATGAAGTTGCCGCCCGACTCGACGAAGCGGTCCAGCTGGCCATGGGCCGTCGGCTCGTCGGACTCCTTGCCGAAGTTCATGGTGCCCAGGCACAGCGTCGAGACGAGCGTGCCCGTCTGACCGAGATTCCGGTACCTCATGGTCGTCCTTTCGGTTCTGGAGGCGGCGACGTGCGTCGCGGGTCAGATCAGGGCCCGGCGCTCATCCCTTGACCGCCCCGGAGGTGAGCGCGGCGATGATGAAGCGCTGGAGGGCGATGAACACCGCGACTGCAGGAATCATGGCCAGGACCGCGCCGGCCGCCAGGATCTGGGTTGCAGTCTGCGCGAACGTTCCCTGGAACGACAGAATCCCGACCGACACCGGCTGCATGGCCGGGCGGCTGAGCAGGATGAACGGCACGATGAATTCGCCCCACGCCAGGATGGCCACGAGCACGAAGGCCGCGGCGACTCCCGGAACCGACACCGGCAGGATCACCCGGTAGAACGCTTGGAACCGGTTGCAGCCGTCAACCAGCGCGGCCTCGTCCAGCTCCTTGGGAATGCCGTCGAAGAAGCCCTTCAGCATCCAGGTGGCAAGCGGGACGAGGATCGCGATGTACACGAACGAGGTCGAGATGTAGGAGTCGAGCAGGCCGACCGTCACGAAATAGCGGTACAGCGGGATCATGATCACCAGCGGCGAGATCATCTGCAGCGACAGGACGCCGATGAGGAAGAACCGCCGTCCGCGAAAGTCCAGCCGCGAGGCCGCGAACGCGGCCGGAGCGGCGGCGAGCATGGCCCCGGTCGCTCCGATCAGCGTCAGGCGCAGCGAGTTGAACAGGTAGCCCTGAAAGCGCCCGCTGCCGAGCACGGCGGAGTAGTTGTGCAGCGTCGGCTCGCGCGGCAGGAAGTTCAGCGACGCGGTGAAGACCTCCGCGGGGGTCCGGATGGACAGCGACAGCAGCCACAGCAGCGGCACTCCGAAGAACACCGCGACGAATGCGAACACCGCGTAGGTTGCGGCGTGGCCGCGCCATCGCCTTCGCTTGACGGTCATAGCCGCTCCTCGGTGCGCAGGAGTCGCACGTACAGCAGCGCGAATGACAGGCTCAGGGCCAGCATCACGACGGCGAGCACGCTGCCTTGGCCCAGGCTGAAGTTGCGGAAGATCATGTTGAAGGTGCGCAGCGCGAGCACTTCCGTGGCCCGCCCCGGACCGCCGCCGGTCAGGGCCAGCACCATGTCGAACGTGTTGAACGTCTGGATGCTGATCAGCACGAGATTGACCATCAGGATGGGCCGCAGGCTCGGCAGGGTGACGCGCCAGAAGGACTGCCACTTCGATGCGCCGTCGACCGCGGCCGCCTCGTACAGCACCGGGTCGATCGACTGGAGCCCTGCGTACTGCAGGATCATGCTGAAGGCGGTGCCCCGCCAGATGTTGGCGACGATCACCGAGCCCAGGGCCATGTTCGTCGTCGACAGGAAGCCGACCGGCGAGATCCCGATCGTGGCGAGCATCGAGTTCGCCAGCCCATAGCTGGCGCCGCTGAGCACGATCTGCCAGATGATGCCGATGATGACGCCGGGCATCACCCATGAGGACAGCACCAGCGTGCGCGCGATCGCGGTGCCCGGCAGCCGGTTGCGCACCCCGTGCTGCACCGCCAGCGCAACGCCGAGGCCGAGCGACAGCTGGAAGAAGATGCTGGCCAGGACGAACACCAGCGTGATCCGCACCACGAACAGGAACGACGGCGACGGCAGGACGCGCTGATAGGACGTGAGCCCGTAGTCGAACTGGTCGCGGAGCAGCGAGGCGTCGGTGAAGCTGAACCGCAGCGCCTGAATCGCCGGCCACAGATAGAACAGCGTGACGACGACCAGCAGCGGGATCAGCCACGGGGTCGCGCCCTGATAGCTGACCCTGCCGCTGGCGGCGGATGGCGCGGGCTGCTCCCGCCGCCTGGACGCCAGCCCAGGCGCGCTGGGGACGCGGACGCGGCCCCGGGTGTCGGGAGCAGCCATCGCCTGCTACCTGCGAGCGTCCACTACTGGAGATCCTCGTAGGCGTCCAGCGAGGCCTGGTACGACTGGTCCACCGCCTCCTCCGGCGTCAGCTCACCGGTCAGCACCTGGCCCACCGCGACCTGGATCTGCTCGGAGATGGACGGGTACACCGGCACGCCCGGCCTCGACCTGCCCTCCTCCAGGAAGTCGCCGAAGCGCAGGAAAGGCTCCTCCTGGAATGCCGGCAGCTCCTCGAACAGGATCGTGGACGTGGGCAGCTGACCGACCGCTTCGTTGGCCGGGCCCATGTACACGGAGCGGATGAGGTCGGCGCATGCCTCCTGGATCGCCGGGTCCTCGCTGAAGACGCCGATCGTCCAGCCTCCCGTGCCCGTGGAGCGCTGGTCCTCGGTCGGGCCGGGGATCCGGTCGAAGTCCCACAGCGCGAAGTCCTCCTCGGACAGGATGTCCTGGAGCTGCCCGTGCTGCCAGTGGCCGCCGAGGAACGACGCCACGGTGCCGGCCTGGGCGGCGGTGTTGAATTCGTTGTACTCAAGGATGGTGCTGACGCGCTCCGGCGCGGCGCCGCTGTCGACGAGCTCGCGCAGGAACTCCAGGGTGCTCAGCATGTACTCGCGGTTATCGCCTTCGCCGAAGATCGGGCGGCCGTCGGCGTCGATCAGATCGCCGCCCTGCGCCCAGAAGTGCGCGAGGTTGTCGAACGTCGCGGCCTCCCAGCGTCCGCCGTTGAACAGGAAGCCTTCCGTGCCCGGGTTCTCCTGCGCCACCGAGCTTGCGACCTCGATCAGCTCATCCCACGTCTGCGGCGCTTCGGGCATGAGGTCGGTGCGGTAGTACAGCACGCGCAGGTCGGTGTTCCACCAGTAGGCGCGCAGACTGCCCTCGTCGTCGACGACGACGTCGCGGACGAAGGGCATCAGGGCGTCGATCTCCTCCTGAGAGAAATGGTCGTTCAGCGGCTGGAGGACGCCGACGTCGATGAACTGGGCGATCACGAACGAGTCGACCTCGGCGCAGTCCGGCGCCCGACCCGCTCTCGACTGCTCAAGCAGGACGGCCATGTGGGCGGTGACCGCCTCAGCCGGGATGATCTCCAGATCGACGCGCCAGTCGGGGTTGTCCTCGGCCCACTGCTGGAAGAGGGTGCGGAATGCTCCCGCGAAGTCCTCTGTGGGCGCCTCGTGCGAGTGGCCCTGCGTGATCTGCATCGTGAAGCTGTTGGGCGCGTCCGCCGCGCCGATGCGATTCAGCGTCACGAGATCGTCAGCCGGCGCGTCGTCGGGAGCCGCGGTGTCGTCCGCTGGCGTTTCGCCGGCCGCCGTTTCTTCGGGCGGCGCCTCTTCGCCAGGGGCCGTCTCCGGAAGATCCTCGCCTGTGGCGCATGCCGCCATCAGCATCGCGATGGCCAGCATGAGCGCCCACAAAGGGTGCCTGACTCTCATGGTTTCGCTCCCTTCCCTTCGCCTAGCCAGCTCCGGTCGGCGCAAGGGCAGGGCACAAGCCCTGATGCAGATGCACGCACATGACGCACGGCTTCAGCTCCCCCCAGCCCCTCCTCACGCTGCCTGGTGGTCGATCGGGTTGCGCCAAAGACAACGTTGTCTTCCGCAGGTAGGACTGCGTTACCCACGACCGGGATCGTTGAATCCTCCGATGTCGATCCGCTGCGAGCGGGGAGTGCGCCTCAGAGCGCGCAGGCCCGGATGCGCAGCGCGCCTGTCTCGCCCGCGGCGGTCAGCGCAGACCGCGGTGCGGTGCCGTGTCTCGCGCCCGCGTCGGTCAGCGCAGGCACAGGGT
>DATKBU010000167.1:0-13455 GCA_035513815.1 Egibacteraceae bacterium | reverse complement strand
GATCGCGTCGGGCGCGACCGCGTTGACGATCAGACCGGCGTCCAGCGCCGCCGCCTGGACCGCGGAGGACACCGGCTGTGACAGCACCAGCGCCTGCAGCAGCCCGCGGCCGCGGGCGCCGGCGGCCAGAGCGTGCGATCGTGCGAGGTCCTCCAGGCGGCGCGTCATCGCCTTGCCCAGCACGGCAGCGCGCTCGACCAGCCCGTCGCGCTCGATGACTTCCAGCACCGCCAGCGCAGCAGCGCAGATGACGGGCCCGCCGCCGAACGTGGAGGCGTGGTCCCCCGGTTCGAACGCCTCGGCGGCGGCGCCGTGCGCGACGATCGCGCCGATCGGAAGCCCGTTGGCCAGCGCCTTGGCGAGGCACACCACGTCCGGCGCCACCGGTGAGGTCTGCCAGCCGTACCAGGCGCCGAGCCGGCCCACCCCGGTCTGCACCTCGTCGGCGACCAGCAGCGCCCCGACCCGGTCGCAGGCCGCGCGAGCGGTCGTCAGCATCTCGTCGGGCACAGGGCGAACGCCCCCCTCGCCCTGGACGACCTCGATCCAGACCGCGCACGTGCGCTCATCGACGGCCGCTTCCAGCGCAGCGGGATCGTCGTAGGGCACGTGCGTGACCCAGTCCCCCAGCGGTTGGAACGGCGCGTGCTTCTCCGGGCTGCCGGTCAGCAGCAGGCTCTGCAGCAGGCGGCCGTGGAAGCTGCCGTACAGCGACACCACCTTCACCTTCTCCGGGTGCTGGGCTTTGCCGAAGCGGCGGGTCAGCTTGACGGCGGCCTCATTGGCCTCCGCGCCGGAGTTGCCGAAGAACGCCTTGCCCTGCGGCCAGCCCAAGGTCGCCTGGAGCCGCTCGGCCAGCTCGATCTGCGGCAGGGTGTAGTACAGGTTCGAGGCGTGCACGAGCTGAGCGGACTGCTCGGCGACAGCCGCAGCCACCGCCGGATGCGCGTGGCCCAGCGAGGTCACCGACAGCCCGGAGAGGAAATCGAGGTACTCGCGCCCGTCGACGTCGCGCAGCCGGGGACCGGCGCCGGAGACGAAGGCGATCGGCTGCCGGCGATACGTGGGAAGCAGCGCCCCCGCTTCCCTTGACACAACCTCGCTCAGCGTCGTGGCGATCGCCGTCATCACCCGACCTCCTCGCTCGGTCCCGCGCCCTGCCCTGGCAGCACCATGGTGCCGATGCCCTCGTCGGTGAAGATCTCCAGCAGCAGCGCATGCTCCACGCGGCCGTCCAGCAGGTGGGCCTGCGGGACGCCGCCGTCCAGCGCCGCGACCATGCTGCGCACCTTCGGGACCATGCCCTCGTTCAGGCTTCCCGCGTCCAGCATCGCGCGCAGCCGCTCGACCCCGACGACGCTGAGCAGCGTCGAGTCAGCGGTGCCGAAGTCCTCATAGAGCCCGGCGACGTCGGTGAGGTAGATCAGCTTCTCAGCGGCGAGCGCGACGGCGACCGCGCCGGCGACGCTGTCGGCGTTGATGTTGCGCTCGGCGCCGTCCGCGTCACGCCCGATCGTGGCCACCACGGGAACCGCTCCGTCATCCAGCAGGGTGGTGAGCACGCCGGGATTCACCCGCTCGACCTCTCCGACCAGGCCGAGCTCCTCCGGCGCGGGGCTGGCCAGGATCAGCCCGCCGTCGGTGCCGGCGACGCCGACTGCGGACGCGCCGGCTGCGGCGATCAGCCCGACGAGGAAGGGGTTGACGCTGCCCAGCAGCGCCATCTTGACCGCCTCGAGCGTCGCCGCGTCCGTCACCCGCCGCCCGTCCACGAAGCGAGCCTGGAGGCCGAGCTGCTCGCTGAGCGCGCTGATCTGCGGGCCGCCGCCGTGCACCACGACGATCCGCACGCCGACACTGCGCAGCAGCGCCACGTCGGCGGCGAACGCGGCGGCGAGCGGGTCGCCGCCCATCGCGCTGCCGCCGTACTTGACGACCAGCGTCTTGCCGGCCCACTGGGTGATCCAGGGCAGCGCCTCGCGCAGTACGCGCGCCTTGTCCTGCGCCGCGCGAGTGCGGTCGGTCAGCTGCATCGGCGCGCTGCTCATGTCGTGTACTCGGCGTTGATCGTGATGTACGCGTGCGTCAGGTCGCAGGTCTGGAACGTGGCCTCGGCCTCGCCCATCCCCAAATGCACGGTCACGTCGACCTCGCTGCCGGCCAGCGTCGCCGCAGCCTGGCCGCGGTCGAAGGCGGCGGCGACGCCGAACCGGCACACGGTCACCTTCCCGAAGCTCACCGACACCCTGGCCGGATCGAACGTGACTCGCCCGGCGCCCATCGCGGCCAGCACGCGGCCCCAGTTCGGATCCCCTCCGGCGATGGCGGTGCGGAACAGCGCGCTGCGCGCGATCGACCGGCCGACCTCGACCGCCTCGTCCTCGCTGAGGGCGCCGGTCACGCGCACGCGCACCAGCTTCGTCGCGCCTTCGCCGTCGCGGATCAGCGCCTCCGCGAGGCGCTGGCACACATACTCCATCCCGAGCCGCAGCGCGCCGAGCGAGGGGGCGGCGTCGGTCGTGCCGGTCGCCATGGCGATGACGGTGTCGTTGGTGGACATGCAGTCGTCCACCGAGATGCGATTGAAGCTGCGCGCGACCGCCTGGCGCAGCAGCCCTTTCAGCACCGGCGGACCGACGGGCGCATCGGTCGTGACCACGCACAGCATCGTGGCCATCTCGGGCGCGATCATCCCGCTGCCCTTCGCCATGCCGCCGATCACGCACGACCCCTGCTCGTCGCTGACGCGGACGGCGGCCTCCTTCGGGACGTTGTCGGTGGTCATGATCGCCCGAGCCGCCAGCGCGCCGCCCTGGCCGCTGAGCTGCGCGACGACTTTCGGGATGCCGTCGAGCAGCCGCTGCGCGGGGTTGGGCACGCCGATCACGCCGGTCGAGCACAGCAGGATGTCGCTGGGCTTGCAGCCGAGCTCGCCGGCGACGGCGATCGCAGACTGCTCGGCCAGCTCGACGCCATCAGGGCCGGTGCAGACGTTCGCGTTGCCTGAATTCAGCAGCACGGCCCGCGCGCGCCCGTCGGCGATGTTGCGTCGCGTGACCTCGACGGGGGCGGCGGTCACCTGGTTTCGGGTGAGCACCGCCGCCGCGGGCACCGACGCGTGCGTGGCGACAAGCGCAAGGTCGAGCTTGCCGGAGGCCTTCAGGCCCGCCGAGATGCCCGCCGCCTGCACACCGGGAGTCGCGCACACGCCGCCCTCGAGGTCCTCCAGCGCCGGCGCGGCGCGGCTGGCTACACTCACTTCAGCTTCCTTGTCGGTCATCAGGGATAGACCCCGGCAGGGCTGAGCCCAGCCGTCTCGGGCAGGCCGAGCATGAGATTCGCGTTCTGGATCGCCTGGCCAGAGGCCCCCTTCACGAGGTTGTCCGACGCACAGGCCACGGTGACGCGGCGGGTTCGCGGATCCACCGCCGCCCCGATGTGAGCCCCGTTCCCCCCTATGACATGCGTGGTGGCCGGCCACTGGTCCATGCCGAGGAAGCTGACGAACGTCTCCGCCGCAAAGGCGCCGACGAAGGCGTCGCTCACGTCGGGCGCCTCCGCGCCGTCGAGCAGCCGCGCCACGACCGTGCACAGCTCGCCGCGCGCCATCGGCACCAGATGCGGCGTGAACGTGACGGCGGGCGGGTCGGGCGCGCCGACCAGCGCGCCCCAGATCGCCTCGATCTCGGGGGTGTGCCGATGCCTGGGCGCGCCGTAGGGCGCGACGTTGGCCGTCGCGTGGCTGAGGTGCAGATCGTCGCGCAGCCCTTTGCCGGCGCCGCTGGCGCCGGACATCCCGTTGATCACGACTGAGCCCGGCTCGACCAGCTCAGCCAGCGGCGCCATCGCCAGCAGGGCCGCGGTCGGGTAGCAGCCGGGGTTCGCCACCAGCCGGGCGTCGGCGATCTGGTCCCGGAACAGCTCGGGCAGCCCGTAGACCGCCGGCGAGAGGTCTGGCGCGATGTGCGGCAGCCCGTACCACTCGGCGAAGACGTCGGGCGCCAACCGGAATGCCCCCGACAGGTCGACGACGGCACTGCCCTGGGCCAGCAGCGCAGGCGCCAGATCAAGGCTCACCTCATGAGGCGTGGCGAGAAAGACCAGATCGCATCCCTTCAGCTGCTCCGGCGTCGCGGGCGTCAGCCGCTGGTCGGCGCCATCCACGCCGAGCAGGTGCGGGAAGACCGAGTCGAGGCGCTTGCCGGCGGCGGATTTGCCTGCCACGGTGCGCAGCTTCAGCGCGGGGTGGGCCGCCAGCAGGCGGACCAGCTCCGCGCCGCCGTAGCCCGAGCCTCCGACCACGCCCACATTCACCGTGACGCTCCTTGACGATCCGAGTCAGTATGTATACAGAAGTTTGCATAGTCATGCAAGCCGTTGCCTCGTGCGTCGCGTGCCACGCGTGCAGAACCGTGGCACGGCGAGGCGCCGCGCTGTTCGGGCTACCGGCGCAATGCGCCTGACAGCTGCGCGGTCACCGCCGCCTCGATGCGCTCGATCGCCTCACGCTCGTCATCGTCGGTGAGCTGGCGCTGGGGGTCGTCGAGCCGCAGCGAATACGCGAGGCTCTTGCGGCCTTCGCCGATGGAGGGCCCGGTGTAGACGTCGAATAGGCGGCACGAAGTCAGCCGCGGTCCGGCCGCGGCCTGGACGGCGGCCGCGACGTCAGCGGCGGGAACATGCTGGTCCACGACCACCGCGACGTCGAAGCGCAGCCCGGGCAGCGGCGACGGCGCGGTGCCGTGCGCCGGGACAATTCCGCCCTCGACCAGAAGATCCAGGCGGATCTCGCCCGCCACGGCGCGCGGCGGCAGCTCCAGCGCCTCCAGCACCCGCGGATGCAGCTCCCCAACGACGCCGAGGTCGCGCCCGTGGATTCGCAGCATGGCCGCGCGGCCGGGGTGGTACGGCGGCGCGTCGGCCGTCCGGACCTCAAGCGGATCCAGGCCCACCGTGCGCCGCGCCAGATCGACCGCGCCGATCACGTCGTACAGGTCGACGGCCCGCGCGGGCTCGTCGTGGCGGGCGGGGCGGAAATCCCCGCACGCGGCGAAGGCCAGCAGCGTCGGCTCGGCCGGCAGCGTCGCGCCGCCGGGACCGCCGTCGGCGCCCGGCTCGTCCTCAGTCGGGGGCAGGAACGCGCGGCCGACCTCGAAGACCGCCGCGTCTGCCGTCTGCCGGTTGGCGTTGTGGCGCAGAATCCGCAGCAGGCCGGGAATGAGGGTGGTGCGAAGCACCGCCTCTTCCTTGCTGAGCGGGTTGACCAGGGCGACGGTCTGGCGGCGCGGATCGTCGGATGCCAGGCCGAGCGCGGCCAGATCCTCGTCGGCGATGAAGGGGAACGCCAAAACCTCGCTCCAACCGCCGCCGGCAAGGGCACGGCGCACGGCCAGGCGAGCGGCGTGCTCAGGGCTGCGACTGCCGGACACACCGGCGCTCGGCACGCGCTCGGGGATCTTGTCGTAGCCGTGGAGGCGCGCGACCTCCTCGCACAGATCCGCCTCGATGCGCAGATCCGGGCGGTACGGCGGCGGCGTCACGGACAGCGCGCCGTCGGCGTCGGCCACCTCGCACTCGATCGCGGTCAGGAGCGCGGCCTGCTGGCCCGCGTCAAGATCAAGGCCGAGGAGGCTGGCGGCGCGCTCAGGCCGCAGCGTGATCGATTCGCGCGGCTTCGGCTTGGGGTAGTGGTCGGAAGCAGCGACCACCTGGCCGCCTGACAGGCTCGCGATCAGCGCGGCGCAGCGGGCCGCCGCCGCCGGGACGGTCTCTGGCGGCACCGTCTTCTCGAAGCGGGTCGAGGCTTCAGTGAACAAGCGGTGGCGGCGAGCCGTGCGAAGCACCGTGGCGGCGTCGAAGCTGGCCACCTCCAGCAGCACCGTCGACGTCGCCGGGCCGACTTCGGTCCGCTCGCCGCCCATCACGCCCGCCAAGCCGATCGGGCCGTCGGCGTCGGCGATGATCAGGTCGCCGGGATCGAGCGGGCGGTCGAGGTCGTCCAGCGTGCGCAGCGTCTCCCCCGCCCTGGGCGCGCGCACTTCGATCCGGGGGCCGCCCAGCGCGGGCAGGTCGTAGGCGTGAGCGGGATGTCCGGTCTCGAGCATCGCATGGTTGGTGGCATCCACGACGTTGGAGATCGGCCTCATGCCCGCCGCTGCCAGGCGGCGCTGCAGCCACGCCGGCGAGGCGCCCACCACGACGTGCTCGACCCTGAGGGCGGCGAACCGGGCGCAGCGCGACGGATCCTCGATGATGACCGGCACGCCGGAATCCGTCGACGCGGGCCCCGGCGGCGGCTGGGGAACGTGCAGCGCAGCGCCCGTCAGCGCAGCCACGTCGCGCGCCAGGCCGAGGATGCTCAGCCCGTAGCCGCGATCGGGCGTGATGGCCAGCTCCAGCACCGCGTCATCCAGCCCCAGCCACTCGCTCAGATCGGCGCCGACGGGAGCGTCGGCGTCCAGCACCCAGATTCCTTTGTGGTCATCGGCGATTCCGAGCTCGCGGGCGCTGGCGAGCATTCCGTTGGAGACATGGCCGAACAGCCTCTTGCGCTCGATGCGATGACCGCCCGGGAGGGTCGCGCCTGGAAGGGCTGCCGCAACCTTGTCGCCGGAGGCGAAATTGGAGGCTCCGCACACGATCTCCCACGTCTGCTCACCGTCGAACGCGTGCACCAGATGCAGCTTGTCGCTGCCCGCGATCGGCTCGACGGACACGACCTGCGCCACCGTGACGCCGCGGGTACCCGCCGTCGGCCGGTGGATCCCCTCGACTTCGAAGCCCCCGAACGTGAGCACCTCGGCAAGCGCCTCGGGAGTCAGCCCGGGGTCGACGTGCTCGTGCAGCCAGGACAGTGGGACGCGCACCGGTACAGGCCCTTCAGAACGCGGACAGGAAGCGGAGATCGTTCTCGATGAACAGCCGCAGATCGGCGATGCCGTGGCGCAGCATCGCCATCCGCTCCACGCCGATGCCGAACGCGAAGCCTTGGACCTGCTCCGGGTCATAGCCGACGTGATTGAGCACGTTCGGATGGACCATGCCAGCGCCCAGCAGCTCCATCCAGCGGCCCTCATGCCAGGCGTCGACCTCGCACGACGGCTCAGTGAACGGGAAATAGCTCGGGCGCAAGCGGATCTTCGTGTCCGGGCCGAGGAGCGCCCGCGTGAACTCGGCGAGAGTCCCGCGAAGATCGGCCATCGACAGGTTCGCGTCGACGGCCAGCCCTTCGATTTGGTGGAACGCCGGCAGGTGCGTGGCGTCGGGCGTGTCCTGCCGGTACACCCGCCCCGGGACGGCGATGTACAGCGGAGGCGGCTGACGCAGCATCGCGCGGGCCTGCACCGGCGAGGTGTGCGTGCGCAGCAGCAGGTCGCCGGACGCGCCGCCGTCGAGGCCGCGCACGTAGATGGTGTCCGTCATCGCGCGAGCGGGATGATCGGCGGGGATGTTCAGCGCCTGGAAGTTGAACCAGTCGCTCTCGACCTCGGGGCCGGTCATCACGGTGAACCCGAGCCCGACCAGCGCGTCGACCATCAGCTCCATCGTCTCGTGGACTGGATGCAGGCTCCCGTGCTTCGGCGTGCGCGCGGGCAGCGTCACGTCGAGAGCCTCAGCGGCGAGCGTGACGCGGTCATGCTCGGCCTGCAGCAGCGCGCGGCGCGCGGCGTCCGCAGCCAGCACCGCCTCGCGAGCAGTGTTCACGGCGGCGCCGAGCTCCCGCCGCTGCGCAGGATCCAGTGCGCCGAGCTCCCGCTGGATCCGCGTCAGCTCGCCCTTCTTGCCGAGCGCGGCGGCCTTCGCCTCATCGAGCTGGTCGAGCGTGCGCGCCGCGTCGATCGCGGCCAAAGCGCGGTCGCGCACATCTTCCGCGGCCCCCATGGTGGCGGCGCTCATTGCGGATCCTCACTCGGGCGAGCCCCGGTGCGCGGCGGCGTCTGGAGGAAGATGCCGGCGAGCTCCAATCCGCCCTGCGGGAGGGTGAAGTGGAACTCAGAGCCTGTCCCCGGCGAGCGTTCGTACCAGACCTTGCCCCCGTGCGCCTCGACCAGCCCTTTCGTGATGTACAGGCCCAGCCCGGTTCCCGCGCGGCGCTCACCGCTGCGGCGGAAGAACTTGGCGAAGATGTGCGGCACGTTCTCCTCCGGGATGCCAGGCCCTTCGTCGCACACGGTGAAGCGGACGGCGTCCTCGTTGACCTCCGCGCCGACCCGCACGCCGCCTGAGGAGTACTTCAAAGCGTTCTCCAGCAGATTCGTGAAGATCTGCTCGACCTTGTCGGGATCCGCGTAGAGCTGGGGCACGGCGTCGGGGAAGTCCAGGTGCACGCGACCGGCATCGTCATCGACCGCCAGCTTGTCCGCCACCCGCTCGGCGATCGCGGAGACGTCCGCCATCTGGCGCGCGAGGCGCAGCCGGCCCGCGTCGATTCGGCTGACGTCGAGCAGCTCGCCGAGGAGGCGCGTCACTCGGTCCGCGTCCTCGTGGACCGTCGCCAGCATCTGGCGCTTCTGGTCGTCGGTGAACCGCTCCCATTTCGCCAGCAGCGTCTTGGTGAATCCCTTGACGCTCGTGAGCGGGGACCGCAGCTCATGGCTCACGGTCGACACGAGGTCGCTGCGCGCAGCGTCGAGGCGCCGGCGCCGCTCGGCCTTGCGCAGGCACAGGACCAGCCAAGCGGTGCGGCCGTCAGACCCTGCCCTGCGCGACCCGGTGAGCGTGACCGGCAGCAGCCGGCCGTTGAGGGTCCCCAGACGCAGCTCGCATTCCGGGATCCGCGCCGCGACGCCCGGGTCCGCCTCAAGCGGCTTCGCGCAGGACCACCAATCGACGCCGGTCTCGTCGGTCAGCGGGCAGACGTCGGCAGCGAGGCGGCCCGCCAGGGCTGCGGGAGAGGCGCCGATCAAGCGCGCCGCCATCATGTTGCAGCCTGCGACCCGACCCTCACGATCGATCAGCACCACGGCGTCGGGCAGCAGATCCAGTGCGCCCAGGTCTGCAGCGGGCCGAACCGACTGACCGGCGCCCTCGCGCTGCCCCGTCATCGCGCCACCAGCTGCGGATCCCGCGCGCCCTCGCGCTGCCGGGCCGCCTCGTAGGACAGGACCGCGACCGCCGCAGCCAGGTTCAGGGACTCCGCCTTGCCGTAGATCGGCACGTGCACCACCTCGTCGCACACGTCGATGATCGCGGCCTCCAGCCCGCTCGCCTCGCTGCCGAACACCAGGGCCGTCGGAGGGCGCAGATCGGCCGCGCCGGCCGCGGCGCCGGCGCGCGGCGCGGCTGCGATCATCCGGATACCACGCTGACGGCAGCCTTCGGCGACGTCATCAAACGAGGTGTCGGCGACGACGGGGAGGTGAAACAGGGAGCCTGCCGATGCCCGGACGGCCTTGGGGTTGCGCGGATCCACGCTCCCTTTGGTCAGGATGACCGCGGCGGCCCCCGCCGCATCCGCCGTGCGGATGATCGTGCCGGCGTTGCCGGGGTCGCGAACCTGGGACAGGACGACCACCACCCCCGCAGCGTCCAGCGCCGCCTCCAACGCCGACGGCGCCAGCGCGGCGATGCCGATCATGCCCTGCGGCGTGACCGTTCCGGCCAAGCCCGACAGGACCCGATCGGAGACCATGAGCGCCCGAGCGCCGGACTGGCCCGCAGCCGCCACAAGCCCCCGCTCGCGCTCGACGGCGTCCTGCGTGACCAGGAGATGCTCGAGATGTCCAAGTGCCTCTCGCACCGCCTGAGGCCCCTCGACCAGGAACCGCCCAGTGCGCGCTCGCTCTGACCTGCGAGCAAGCCGGCGCGCCGCCTTGATGACGGCTGTGCTGGCGGTCTGGATTTCGGGCATGACGGTCGCGCGCTAGTCCAGCGCGGACTTGGCGACTGCGACCAGCTCCTTGAAGGCGGCGGGATCGCGCACAGCCAGATCTGCCAGCACCTTGCGGTCAACCTCGACCTCCGCCAGGCGAAGGCCGCTGACGAACCGGCTGTAGCTCAGCCCTTCTTGGCGAGCGGCGGCGTTGATCCGGGTGATCCACAGCTTGCGGAAGTCGCCCTTGCGCGCGCGCCGATCACGGTACTCATAGCGCATCGCGTGCATGACGGACTCATTGGCGACCCTCCGCCGGCGGCTGCGTGCGCCGCGGAAGCCCTTCGCCCGATCCATGACGGTGCGACGCTTCTTCTGGCTGTGCACTCCGCCCTTGACCCGTGCCATCGCTGGTTCTCCTCACTGGTGTCCGCTGTGCGGACAACGATCATCCTCGTCACCGCTGGCCTGCCGGCCGCCGCAACCTCGAAGCGCATCGTCGGCGCGGGCGCTGCGGCTGGACCCCTACGACAGGTTCAGCAGCCGCTTGATCTGCCGAGCGTCGCCGCCTTCTAGCGTCTTGGTCCGCGACAGGCGCCGCTTTCGCCGGCTCGACTTCTTCTCAAGGATGTGGTTGGTGTTCTGGCGCTGCTGAATCACCTTGCCGCGCTTGGTGACGCGGAAGCGATCCTTGGCGCCGGAGTGCGTCTTCTGCTTAGGCATGTTGCTCTTTCCCTCTCATCGCCGTGTCGCCGGCCTGTGGGGTCTCAGCCGCCTGCCGGGCGGCCAAGTCTGGCTACTCGGCGACCTCGACCGGCTCCTTCTCCGCCACCTTCCCGTCCGTCGGGACCGCGTCGGACTGCTGGAGATCGTCGCGCACGCCGGTGCGGTGGGGCGCCAAGACCATGATCATGTTGCGCCCATCCTGGCTCGGCTCGCTCTCGACGTAACCGTACTCGCCCATGTCAGCCGCGAGCTGATCAAGAAGCCGCCGACCAAGCTCCGCATGGCTCATCTCGCGCCCTCGGAACATGATCGTCGCCTTCACTTTGCTTCCCTCGCTCAGGAACCGGGCGACATGGCGCGACTTCGTCGCGTAGTCGTGCCGATCGATCTTGGGCCGCATCTTCATCTCCTTGATGATGATGTGGCTCTGGCGCTTCCGCGCCTCCTTCGCCTTGACGTCCTGCTGGTACTTGAACTTGCCGTAGTCCATCACCCGGCAGACGGGAGGCTTGGCGTTGGCTGCCACCTCTACCAGGTCGAGATCCTGCTCGCGAGCCAACCGCAGCGCCTCCGCGAGCGGTGTGATGCCGATCTGCTCGCCCGTCGGCCCGATCAGGCGGACCTCCGGAACAAGGATGCGCTCGTTGATCCGAGGCTCTCCGTCGATGCTGTCTACCTCCTACGTTGATGTCAGGTACGGCACACGCCACCCGGCGCAGACCGTCAAACGAAAAAAAGCCGCCTGCCTTCGAGGGCAGCGGCCTGAGATGGATCCGCGCTGCTTGCCGCGGAACGCCGCGAGCGGCGCCGCGACTGCGGCGCCACCGCGCTGGACCCGGCTGAGGGAGTCGCCGCGCTGTCGCGGCGCCAAGCCTCGCAGGGTGGGAAGCCGGCCGCTCCCACTTAGCAGATGGAGTTTTCGTCGCCCGCGGACTCCTGGGCGGGCCTTCGGCATCTCGCCGCGGGCCTGCGCAAGTGTAGGCCATCGATGTGTCAGCCGTCGACCGGTCGGCCTCCCGCCCGCCGTTGCTGCGATTCGCCGCTCAGCGGCGCGGCGGCTGGTCACGTCCCGGAATCCACAGACGGTCGGTCGCGCGCTGCGCGCTCGGCGGCGGCTCGGAGGTCCGGGGCCCAGCCGGCGGCGCGTCACCGGCGGCGGGCTGCCCCGCCTCGGCGGCGCCCGGTTCCGGCCGGGCACTGAGGCCGTGCTCCCCCTCCGCCTGCACTTGGGCCGTCTGCAGCTGGCCCACCGCCGCGCGCATTCCCTCGCTCAGCCGCGCCTCGACCTTGCCCTGCGTGGCGTCGACGATACCCGCGAGGCTATCGATCAGGACGCGGGCATCAGGCTGACCGAGCTTCACCTGAGCGGCGCTGGCCAGCATCGAGAATGCCTGGGCGACGATCTCCGCCGGATCGACGCTGCGAAGCTGCTCCATGTACGCGCGCAGCTCCTCCTCCGACGGCTGCCCGCCTGCTGGGTCTGACATCCCTCACCTTCCGCGCTCGGCCTGTGACCCGGCCAATACTACGGTCAGCCCCGCAATCGGTCGAAACCACTCGCGCGCCCGAAGACGGCCAACCCGGCCGGCGCTATCCGAGGCCGGTGGCCCGGACGTAGGCGTCGATCAGCGGCTGCCCGGCGAGAAGGGCGAGCATCGCGCTCACCGCCATGTACGGACCGAAGGGGATCTGGTCCTTGCGCTTGCGCATCCCGGTGAGCAGCAGCCCGATGGCGATCACGCCGCCCACGAGAAACGCGCCGAAGATGCCGAGCAGCACATGCGCCCATCCGAGGTAGCCCAGCCCCACGCCGATGAAGGCCGCGAGCTTGACGTCGCCCATGCCCATGCCGCGAGGACTGATCAGCGCCAGGACCAGCAGCGCACCGAATGCGGCAAGGCCGCCGAACAGCGAGCGCAGCGCAATCGACGGCTGCCCTCCGAGGAGGGCCGCCACGACCATCAAGCCGAGCAGCACCGGCGTCAGCGGGTAGGTGAGGCGGTTGGGGATCCTGCGCGTGCGAAGGTCGATCACAGCGACGACCAGCAGCGTCCAGGCGAACAGCAGGTAGCCGAGCAGCGCCCAGGTCGCGCCGATCCGCCAGCCGACAAGCGCGAACAGCGCTCCCATCGCCAGCTCGACAATCGGATAGGTCCGGCTGATCGGCGCCGCGCAGCCGCGGCAGCGCCCGCGCAGCAGCAGCCACGACAGCACCGGAACGTTGTCCTTCGGCGAGATCCGCTCCCCGCACGACGGGCAGGAGCTCGGCGGGCTCACCAGCGAGCCGCCCTCGGGAAGCCGATGGATCACCACGTTCGCAAACGACCCGAACACCAGCCCCAGCAAGAACAGCCCACCGGCCAGCGCAACGCCTTCCATTCCCAGCTCCATGCGTCGGATTGTGCACCACCGGCCTCAAAGCCGGTGCGGTCATCCCCAATCACATCGGACGACGCACGATCATCATTGAGCGCTCGAGAATCGACGCGGAATCCGCCGGCGACCGTCGTGAGACTGCCCCCCAAGAACGCTGATCAGTGCCCGACGACCAGCTGGAGGATGGGCGCGAACTGCTCCATGTCGGCGTCGGAGACGACCAGGTACGAGAGTCCGTAGCGCTCTCGCCGCTGATGCATCACCTCAACGATGCGCGCAGGGGGGCCGACGAACTTGGATGGCATGTTCAGCACAAGGTCGGGATGCCAGCCTCGCTCAGCGGCGATCTGCTCAGCGGCGGCGCGAGAGCTCTCCGCGATCCTGAAGGAGATCAATTGGCTGAGCTCGATGTCTTCGAAGCGCTCGCCTGCGCCCTGTCGGACGAGATCGATCTTGCGCGCCATGGCTTCGGGCGTCCGCTCGGCCAACTCCTCGGAGATCGTGCCGTTCGGCAGCGCTCGCGGGAGGATCCCCACAATGTC
>DATKBU010000166.1:0-4501 GCA_035513815.1 Egibacteraceae bacterium | reverse complement strand
TGCGTCCCCGCTCTGCGCCGGCTCGGGCGCGACGGGCTCATCCACGGAGGGATTCTCGGCGTCGCGCTGTGCGCGGGCTATGCGTTCCAGACCGTGGGGCTGCGCCACATCGAGGCGACGGTGGCTGGCTTCATCACCGGGATGTTCGTGGTGTTCACACCGGTGCTCAGCGCCCTGCTGCTGCGCCGCCGGCCCGGGCCTTTCGCGTTGATGGGCGTCTTTCTGGCCACTGGCGGCATGGCGCTGCTGACCCTGCCTGCCCAACCCGCCGGCCGCGCAGCCGGAGGCTTCGCCCTGAGCTTCGGCGTCATGCTGATGCTGGCCTGCGCGGTGAGCTTCGCCGCGCAGATCGTCGGCCTGGGGGCCTGGGCCGCTCGTCATGACGCGCTGCCCCTCACCGTCGTGCAGCTGGCGACCGTCGCTGTGCTGCACGCTGGCCTGGCGCTGGCCCGCGAACCGTCAGCGGCGGCGGCCGACTGGGATGCTCCAGTGCTGTTCGCCGTCGTCTTCACCGCGCTGATCGCCAGCGCGTTCGGCTTCTGGATGCAGACCACGGCGCAGAAGGTGATCCCGCCGACGCGCGCGGCGGTGATCATGACGATGGAGCCGGTGTTCGCAGGGCTGGCCGGCTTTCTACTGCTGTCAGAGCGACTCGGCGCGCCTGGCTGGGCGGGCTCGGCGCTGATCCTGTCGGGGATGCTCGTCGCCGAGGCTGCCCCAACTCGGCGCGCCGCAGCTCACCCTTCGGGCTGATCCGCTTCAGCGTCGGAGATGGGCAGGCCGAAGAGCTCGACCTCGCTGAGCGCCGCGTCCGCATAGCGCTCGCCCGGATACGTCTCCTCGATGGTCAGGCGAATGCGCTCCGCGGCGACCGGCTCACCCAGGTCGACGGCCTGAGGGCCCCGCTGGTCGAACAGCTCGACTTCGAACATGCGATCGCCTGCATCGATCCGCAGCGTCTTGATCCGGCCGTTGCCGAGAAACAACGCGTCGGTCTGGTGGCCGTTCCACACCAAGACGCGGGTGATCTGGTGCGGCGCCAAAAGCAAGAACTCGACCCATTCGCCCTCCCCAGGTCCTTCGGCGCCTTCGTTCCATGCGGTCTGCGGATCCCCGTCGATGAGATTGGCGGCCCCATAGCTGGAAGTCCCCGATGCCGGCAGCGCCGAGGACGCGGCGACGTCGGCGATCTCAAGCGCCACGGGCTCGCCTGGCTGAGGCGACTCCTCAGGGGATCCCAGTTGCAGACCAATTCCCTGAGCCGAGAGCAGCATCACAATCACCGCGACGACGGCGATGGCGACGACGGCGGTCACCAGCGCCAGCCACCTGAACGCCCGATCGGGCTCCCGTTCGATCGGCGCAGCGGCGTCTGCCTGTTCATCGCCCGTCGGCGGAGAGGCCGCAACCTCCGGCACCGCCTCGCCGGTTTCGAAGTCGGTCCGGCACCGCGCGCACTCAAGCCGGCTCGCTGCGTTGACCGCACCGCACTCGCCGCACGTGATCACCTCCGGCGCCGGCGCTCGCGGGCGCGCAGGCGCGATCGCCGGCGCAGGGACCGGGGATCGCAACGCGTACCCGCATCCGGTGCAATAGCGATCATCGGCTGCGACCGGCACGTCGCAGCGGGGGCAGGCGCCGGTCTGCAGCTCAGTCAACGCGTCGCCGCGACTCAAGGACTGCGCGCAGCGCGTCGGACGCCCGCCGGCAATCCTGCGCGTCGACGTCTGGATGGGTGACCAGGCGAAGTGTCGACCGGCCCATCGCGTTCGCAAGCACGCCGCGCGCCTTGAGCTCTGCGCTCACCGTCGCCGCGTCGAGGTGCTCGAGCAGGACGATGTTCGTGCGGACCCGGTCTGGGTCGACGGTGAACGGCGCCGCCTCATGGGCGGCGTCAGCGAGCATGCGGGCGTTGGCGTGGTCGTCCGCCAATCGCTCGACCATCTGTTCGAGCGCGACCAGGCCGGCCGCGGCGAGGACACCGGCCTGCCGCATCGCGCCGCCGTACCGGCAGCGCCACCGCACCGCCTCATCGATGGCGTCGGCCGAGCCCACCATGAGGCTGCCGACCGGGGCGCCCAGCCCTTTGGACAGGCAGAAGCTCAGCCCGTCGACGCGCGCCCCGTACTCGGCCGGCGGCGCGCCTGAGGCGATCGAGGCGTTGAACACGCGCGCGCCGTCCATGTACAGGCTGATTCCCGCGTCGGCGGTCACCGCGCGCAGCGCGTCCAATTGCTCAAGGGAGTACACGGTCCCGCCTCGACGGTTGTGCGTCTGCTCGATGCAGACCAACGAGGTCTGTGGCATCAGGTGAAGACCGTCGGGGCGGATCGCGTCGGCCACGGCCTGGGGATCGAGAATCCCCAGCTCGCCGGCCAGAGTCTTGAACTGGACGCCCGCGAGCAGCGCGCCCGCGCCGGCCTCGTAGCCCACGATATGGGCGTCGGCGTCGATGATGACCTCCGAGCCCGGCGGCGCAAGGAGCCGAAGCCACAGCTGGTTGCACATCGTCCCGCTGGGGCACAGCAGCGCCGCCTCGGCGCCGAAGCGCTCGGCGGCGGCCTCCTGGAGGCGGTTGACGGTCGGATCCTCGCCGTAGAAGTCGTCGCCCACCTCGGCCTCGGCCATCGCTTTGCGCATCGCGTCGGTGGGCCGCGTCACCGTGTCGCTTCGCAGATCGATCATGGGTGAATCCTAGGCCCGGGCGCCACGTGCGGCCGTGTGCGAGCGCACCGGCGCTATGGGAGCGAGCCCCGCTCGGCAGCTCTGCGCTCGTCGATCGTGCGCCCCAGCTGCTCGAGGTCGCCGGAGCCGATGCTGACCTGCCCGGCCTTCACCTTGGCGGCGTACTCGTCGACGTACTCCTGACCGGACAGCAGCATCAGCTCGTACATCAGCTTGTCGGTGGCGGTGCGCAGGGCTTTGAGATCCTCTGCGCCCTCGTCGATCGCGATGGGCTCGCCGATGCGGATCCCGACACGGCGCAGACGCGGCCGCCAGGCGCCCGCAGGCAGCACCTCGAAGGTGCCGAGCATCGCGATCGGGATGATCGGCGCCGATGAGCGCATGGCCAGCCGCACCGGACCGGTCTTGCCGCGGTACAGGCGCGCGTCGGGCGAGCGGGTTCCCTCCGGGTAGATGCCCAGAAGATGGCCCTGGCCCAGAATCTCCAGGCCCTTGCGCAGACTGGCCTCGCTGGCGTCGCCGCCGCCGCGGTCAACCGGCATGACCCCGACGTTCTCGAAGAAGTGGCGACGCCATCCCGCGAAGTAGTCGCTCTTGCCGAGAAAGTACACAGGCCGGTCCAGCAGCGCCGGAAGGAACACCGAGTCGAGGAAGGACAGGTGGTTGGACGCCAGAATCGCGGGGCCCGTCGAAGGGATGTTGGCCAGCCCTTCGACGGTCGGGCGGTACAGCGCCCTGAGGACCGGGCCAGCGACGCGGTGGATGGTTCGGTACAGCCACGGCGCGGGCTCGACGAGCGGCACTTCCACCTCCCCGTGGCGGCCGCGCCGCCGGGATGCGGCCGGGTCGCGGATTCTATGTCACTCTGGCTCGGTTGGGCCCCTCGCTAACCGATCTGGAGCGCCTCATGCCCGCCTCGCAGCCCTCGGAGCCTGTCGCGTCCTTTCCCCCGGCGCTGGCCACCGCGGTCACCGACGTGCTCGTGCAGTCCGGCATCCCCGCCTGGGCGCTGCCTGGCGAGGACGACGAGCAGGAGGTCCACGTCGCCGCCGGAATGCGCGACGAGGCTCTGCGCGTGATCGCGATGCAGATGGAGGCCGTGAGTCAGCGCGCCGGCGGTCCGCCGACGCTCGGCGCGCCTCATCAGCCCGACGACCGCCCTGCTGACGATCGGACCGACGCGCCGCCGCTCATGATGGAGCAGATCCGCCGCGTCGGGATCGTGATCGCGGTCGTGCTCGCGCCGCTGCTGGCGATCACGCTGGCATCTCCGCCGCTGCCCCGGCGCTGGAGCCTGGCTGTGTACGCGGCAGGGGTCTGGTTTCTGCTGTGGTGGCGCGCCACGCGCCGCTGAGACGGCCTACGTCCGCGGGAGACGATCTGCTGCCGCATCGAGGGCCAGCAGCGCCGCGCCGATCATGCCCGCGTGATCGCCGAGGTGCGCCGCCACGACGTCCGGCGCCGCCCGGTGCCCACGGCCCTCCAGCCGGTCCAGGAACGACGTGCGCGCCGGCTCAAGCAGCAGATCCCCCGCCTGCATCGCGCCGCCGCCGACGACGACCAGCTCAGGGTCAAGCGCGTTGACCAGGGTGGCGATGCCGACGCCGAGCCAGAATCCGCAGGTCTCGAGAATCCCGATCGCGAACTCGTCACCGGCCTGGGCGGCCAGCGTCACCGATTTGCCGGTCAGCTCGAGTTGGCCACGCAGCGCGGAGTCGGGCGGCAGCTGCCCAGCAGCCGCAGCCTCTGTCGCGAGGCGGCCGATCGCGCTGCCGCTGGCCAGCGCCTCCAGGCAGCCGGTATTGCCGCACGGGCA
>DATKBU010000165.1:0-2089 GCA_035513815.1 Egibacteraceae bacterium | reverse complement strand
TGATTCCATGCCTGCTGGGAGGTGGAGGGCCTGGACCTGTCCCGCCTGGACCCGGTGTTGATGACGTTCGCCAACCTGCGGGCGGCGGCATGATCGCCAACGACCTCCAGTACCGCGTCACGCGCACCGCCGCCCGCGAGTTCGAGGAGGCGCTGGCCCGGCTCGACGAGCGCGAGGCCCACCGCTCGCCCGAGATGCGGGCGCTGATGCGCGCCGCCATGGAGAGCCAGCTTGAGGACCTGCGCCGGCAGCTGGCCGAGTACGAGGCGCTCCGCGCCGGGCGCGTGCAGGTGCTGGAGCTCGACTCCCTCGAGCAGCTGCCTGACGCGCTGATCCGGGCACGCATTGCCGCCGGCTTGACTCAGAAGGAGCTCGCGAAGCGGCTCGGCATGCGCGAGCAGCAGGTCCAGCGGTACGAGGCCACACGCTACGCGGGCGCCAGCCTCGCCCGCTTGCAGGCGGTGGCGGACGCGCTCGGCGTCGAGATCCACGAGCGCGTCGTCCTGCCGGCAGCCGGCGGGCGCTGAGCGCCGGCGCCCGACTCACCCGCCAGACGCGATGAGCAAGCAGCCACGCTGCCGGATCTGCAAGAAGCGCCCGCCCTGGCAGGACAAGAACTGCCCGCCCGGCGTCTGCAAGCGCTGCTACCACAAGCACGTCTGGCCGGAGCGCCCGCCGGCGCGTCGCCGCTGAGCGACAGCAGGCGGGCACCGGCCGTCTGGCGCACCAACGACCGGCCATCGGCGCCGTGCTCGGTGAGATCGACATGCTGATCGACGGCCCGTACGTCGAAGCACTCGCCGACGGCGCCGGACCGTGTGCCGGACCGTGCGCCGCACCAGCCGGATCACGCCGTGGCGGACCGTGCCAGGCGCCGGTCCAGCGCAGGGCTCAGCAGCATCGGCGGCCCGGTGACGCGCAGCGCGCTGACGCCGCCCGCGGCGTCCCCCTCGAAGACGACGCGGTGCGGCAGCGACTCGACCTCGAAGGCCGCGCCGCCGAGCGGCACGAGCCGCAGCCGGTGCCAGCGGTCGGGGAGGTCGTAGGCGAACAGGTCGCGCCCCTCTAGCCGCACCTCGGTCCCCTCGTACGAACCAGCGAACCGACTGAGGTCGACGCACGGCGGCGGGGCATCCGGCAACCCCAGGAACGACAGCAGCCGCTGGCGCCGCGCCTGCCACCCGATACTGCTCGCCAGCTCAAGCCGGTCCATCGCCGAGCCGGCGAACAACTCGTCGGCCACCGCTCGGTACGCCTCCCAGTAGGCAACCAGCCCGTCGAACCCGCGCAGCCCGCGCCGCTTGCCGTAGGGCGAGACCTCGGCGCGCTCGATGTATAGCTCGCGGTGACGGTTCGCGCGCGCGTCGGTCGCGGCCGCCAGCGTCGCGCCCACGTCGTCCTGGCGCAGGTAGACGAGCCGCGGCTCCAGCGGCCGCACGATCTCCTCGACCGACGCCACGTAGCGGGCGATCTCTTCGGCCGGCACGTCGTGCCAGAAGAGCGTCCAGGTCAGATACCCGTAGAGGCAGCTGTCGACCAGGACGACCTCGTCCCGCCGCCTGGCCTCCGTCGCGAAGGCACCCCACCGAGCCAGCGCCCGACCCACCACGGCCTCGGTCCGGCTCGCCGTCAGGTCGAACGCGGGGGACTGACACCAGTCGCTAGCTCGCGCCTACCGCATCGAGTCGGCTCCGCCGCGGCGGAGCGCTAGAAGTCCGGCCGACAAGTGGTGACGTGCGGCGCAGTGCCGCGACCGGCTAGGATCGCGGCAGCGGCGGGCGTGGCTGAGTCCACGAGTCCACCGGCCGTGGTGAGGACACGAATGCTCGGGACGCGTGGGGCACAACGAGGCTTGTTCGAAGCGGACACGCTGTACGCCGACTTCGTGGGGCGGGACACGCGCAACACGTTCTATGGCTGGCTGGCGAGTCAGCGTGGGGAGCTGTTCCCGGACGAGTTGTTCGTCGGCCTGTACATCGCCGGGTGGGGCCGGCCGAGCGTGCCGCCGAGCCTGCTGGCGACGGCGCTGGTGCTGCAGACGTACGCCGGGGTGTCGGACGACGAGGCGGTGCAGCGGGCGACCTACGAC
>DATKBU010000164.1:0-4520 GCA_035513815.1 Egibacteraceae bacterium | reverse complement strand
GCGGCCGTGGCGGCGGGCGGTGGCCTCCCACCGCTCCAGCGCCTCCCCAGGGTCGACGTCGCGTTTGCGTTGGCGGGTCTTGGCCCAGGCGGTCTGGGCCATCGCCGACAGGACCGCAGGCGGCGCGTCCACCCCGTACTTGTCGCGGTACGCGGCGGCGAGCGCCTCGACGGTTGCGGTGATCGCACGGCGACGCGAGGAGAACGCCTCGATCAGCTCGTCGTCCACCCCGTCCAGCTCGCGGAGACCGTCGGGTCGGTCCCGCCAGGCCACCCCCAGCCGTCGGGTCAGCTCGGCTTCGAGGGCGCGGTTGTACAGGGCGCCCGCGCCGGTGCGAGCCGACAGCAGCGCGCGGCCGTCCAGCGCCCGCCACCTGCCATCCGTCAAGGCCTGGGCGCGGTTGAGGACGAGGCAGTGGGTGTGCAGGTGCATGTCCCCGTCCCGGGAAGTCCACTCGTTCATCCGCGCGACCACCAGCCCGGACGTGTCGAGCACCCGTACCCCCTGCGCGCCAGCCCGCACATAGGCGGCGTGCTCCTCCAGGTAGCCCAGCCCGGCGTCGACGGCGGCCAGGTGGGCGGCCCAGACCTGCTGCTGGACGCGGCGGTCGCCGGCCGCCCACAGCAGCGACACGCTCTTGGGCGGCGAGAACGTGCAGTCCCACGCCGCCACCGACGCGTGCCCGCCGCGGCGGCGGATCTCGTGGCGGGCCAGCCACCGCTCGTACCGGTCGGCGATGTCGGCGGCCTCCAGCAGCGCGCCGGCCTTGGCCGCCGCCGCCTCCTCTGGCAGCCGGAACCGACGGCCCAGGTAGCCGCCGCCGGGCCGGACCGCCTTCGCGTACAGCGGCGCGAACTGCGCCCGCTCCACCTCCCCCGACAGCTCCAGCGTCTCGGCGCCCCCGCCCCACCACGACGACCCCGGCGCCGGCAACCGCGCCACCCCGTCGATCCCGTCGATCCCGTCGGCCGAGTTCTCCGGCAGGTAGTAGTCGGTCAGGCCACGTCGGGTCTGGTTGAGGTAGTAGTCCACCGCACCGCGACCCGCGAGGATCTTCTTGACGGTCAACATGGCCGCCCCCCGTCTCACTCGGACAGTGCATTGGTGCGTCCCAATGCAGAACTCGTGCAGGGAGTTGCCCTCAGCAGGCGCGGCGTGTGACAGGGCGGCGAGTCAGGTCTTGAATGAGCCTGGGATTCGACCCAGGCCTGCAGCCTCTCGGTCGACGCGGTGGTGGCCGAGCTGCTGAGATGCTCGGGCGAGGCTGGTCGCCTATGTGGCCGGGGCTACCGAGGCCCGGGCCGTTTGCCGAGCTGGGCTTGGACCTTCAGCGCGTTTCGCGGTGGTCGTCGAGGTCGGCGACGGGAGCAGGTCGGATGAGCTCGCCCAGGGCGCGTGCGATCGCCTCGTCGCGGTCCTGGGTTGCGTGCTGGTAGATCAGCGCGGCCCGCGGCGAGTTGTGGCCCATGCGGGCCATGAGCTCGGCGGTGCTCGCCCCGGTCGCGGCGGCGAGCGTGTTGCCGGTGTGCCGCAGGTCGTGGAAGCGCAGGTCCGGCCGGCCGACGGCGAGGCGTGCCCGCCGCCAGATGGCGAACCAGCGGTGACGGTGGATCGGCCGACCCTGCTCGTTGGTGAACACGAGCGCATCAGGCGCCGCGCCGGCGTAGGCCTTCAGGTGCGCCTCGATGTCCGGCAGCAGCGGCGGGGGGATGGTGACGGTGCGCCGGCCCGCTTCGGACTTCGGCTTCAACACGACGAGCGTGCCGTCGTCGAGCCGTTGCAGGTTCTTCGTGACCTTCACCTTGCCGTGCAGCAGGTCGAGGTCGGCGCGCGTGAGCGCGGCGAGTTCGCCGAGCCGCAGTGAGCACCAGGCGGCGAGCAGCACCAGGGCGCGGTAGCGGGGCGGAACGGCGTCGACGAGCGCCTCGACCTCGGCGACCGTGGCGATCGGCCGCTCGTCGGGGCGCTCGACGCCAGCGCCTTTGACCTGGCACGGGTTGACCGCGAGCACACCGTCCTCGACCGCGGTGTTGCACACGGCGCGCAGCAGCCGGTACGCCTTCGCCGCGGTCGACGGGGAGGCTTCGCGGTGCAGCTTCGTGTGCCAGCGGCGCACCGTCGCTGTCGTCAGGTGGCCGAGGTTGCTCTCGCCCAGGTGCGGGGCGATGTGCCGGCTGAGCAGGCTCTGGTACGTGTCGCGGGTGCGGGGACCGAGGCCGGTGTGCTCGTCGATCCACCGCTGGCAGTAGTCGCCGACCGGCACCTGGCCGCGCTGGGGCGTGACCCACTTGCCGCGGTTCTGGTCGGCGACGGAGGCGGCAAGCGCGGCGTTCGCGTCCTCCTTGGTCGGGAACGTGCCGAGGGGGACGTGCCGGCCGGTGGCCCGGTCGTGCACGCGGACCTGCCAGCGGCCGGACTTGAGCTCCCGGATGCTGCCCCCGTGATGGCGCCGAGCGCGCTTCTTCGCCATGCCCGTAGCCTGCCACAGGCGATTCCTTATGGCACGTATATGGCACGCGGGCTGTGGACAGCGCTGGCAGGTAAGTGCGATTATAGGTCTGACCAGCGGTTTTGTGTGGAGCGGGCGAGGGGAATCGAACCCCCATCACCAGCTTGGAAGGCTGGAGCTCTACCATTGAGCTACACCCGCGGGGGCGTCGGGACGGCGGGATTCGAACCCGCGACCTCTTGCTCCCAAAGCAAGCGCGCTGCCAAGCTGCGCCACGTCCCGTGCCCGCGCAGTGTATCGACTGCCGGAGCAATCCATGGCGGCGGTATACCGTCGTAGGCCATGGCATCCATCCGCTACGCCATCGGCGTGCCCGCCGTGGGCGAATACGGTGATCCGCGCGTCATCGCTGAGCTCGCCCGCGAGGCCGACCAGTCCGGCTGGGACGGGTTCTTCATCTGGGAGCACGTGCTCTATCACGAGCCGTCCACTGCGGTGGTTGACTCGACGGTCGCGCTGGCGGCTGCCGCTATGGTCACCGACCACGTGCGCCTCGGCGCGATGGTGACCCCCATCGCCCGCCGCCGCCCGTGGAAGCTGGCGCGCGAGACCGCGTCCCTGGACGTGCTGTCCGGCGGCCGGCTGGTGCTCGGCGCTGGCCTCGGGTCGATGGACGAGGAGTACGCGGCGTTCGGCGAGGACGCCGATCCGCGCGTGCGGGCCGAGAAGCTCGACGAGGGGCTGGAGATCCTCGCCGGCCTGTGGTCCGGCGAGCCGTTCTCGTTCGCGGGCCGGCACTTGCGCGTCGAGAGCGCCCAGATGCGCCCGCCGCCGCTGCAGACCCCGCGCATCCCGGTGTGGGTCGGGGGGCGCTGGCCCAACAAGGCGCCGTTCCGGCGCGCGGCCCGTTGGGACGGGGTCATGCCGACGCATTCCGACTACCCGTTGGGCGAGACCATGCCGCCCGCCGACCTGCGCGCCGCCCTTGAGTACATCGCCGCGCACCGCGCCGCGCCGGCCCCCTTCGACGTCGTGCTCGAAGGGCGGACCGATGGGTCCGATCCTGAAGCCGCCGCCGAGAAGGTCCGCCCCTACATCGAGGTGGGGATCACCTGGTGGGTGGAGGCGCTCGGCTGGTGGCGCGGGCCGCTGGCGACGGCGCGCGAGCGCATCGGCCAAGGCCCGCCGCGGGCATGAGCACGTCCCGAGCAGCCCGCGCTCCCCTAGGGTCGCGCGGCCGCCGGCCAACTGGCGCCTCGCGAACCGCGCCCCGTACGATGCCCCTTCGCCGCCGGTCGCCGTAGGCGCCGCGGCCTCGCCGGCAGGAGGATCATCGTGAAGACCAGCGTCGAGCACATCGACGACACAACCGTGAAGCTGTCCGTGACGGTGGAGGCGGGTCGCGTCGACGCGGCTGTGGACAGGGCTGCGAAGTCGCTGGCCAGGGATGTCAAGATCCCTGGCTTTCGCCCCGGCAAGGCGCCGCGACGAGTGCTGGAGTCTCACGTCGGCAAGGGGCCGTTGCTGCAGGAAGCCGCCCGCGAGGCGCTGCCGGGCTTCTACGCCGAAGCCGCTGAGTCAGCCGAGCTGCAGGTCGTCGGGCCGCCTGAGTTCGACGTCGAGGTCTTCGAGGACGGCAAGGACGCGGAGTTCACCGCCACCGTCGAGGTTCGGCCCGAGTTCGACCTGCCCGACTACGCCTCGCTGCAGATCCCCTATCCAGACTGGGAGCTGGCCGACGAGGATGTCCAGGAGCAGCTTGACTCCCTGCGCGAGCGGTTCGCCGAGCTCGACACCGTTCAGCGACCCGCTCAGGTCGGCGATTACGTCGTCGTCACGCTGACTGGCAAGCGGGGTGAGGACAAGGTGGACGACGCCAGCGGCGAGGACCTCCTGTACGAGGTCAAGGATCCCAAGGAGACCGAGTCCGCGCTGGACGAAGCGCTGCTGGGAACCGAAGCGGGCGGCATCGTCAGCTTCACCGACACGCCAGGGCCTGACGCCGGCGAGCTGGCCGGCGTCACGCTCGATTTCACTGCCCTCGTCAAGGAGGTCAAAGCCAAGCGGCTGC
>DATKBU010000163.1:0-7183 GCA_035513815.1 Egibacteraceae bacterium | reverse complement strand
CTCCCGGAGGGCTATGAGGAGAACCTGCGCTGGGGCATGATCTGCTATGAGGTCCCGCTGGAGCGCAGCGGGCCCACGTACAACGGGCAGCCGCTGATGTACGCCGCGCTCGCGGCGCAGAAGCGCCACATGTCGCTGTACTTGACCGGCGTCTACGCCGATGAGAGCCTCTTGGGCGACTTCCGCAGCCGCTATCTGGCCGCCGGGAAGAAGCTCGACATGGGCAAGTCGTGCGTGCGCTTCAAGTCAGTCGATGACCTGCCGCTGAGCGTGGTCGGGGACACCATCGCCGAGGTCGGCGTGGACGAGTTCGTCGCGATGGCGGCTCGATGACGGGCTGGCTCCATTGAGGTCTCGCGGTGAGTCGCCGACTCGGCGCTAGGCCGGGCGGCGGTAGATCATGACATCCCACACCAGGCCAGCCGCGCTGCGGGCCGGTCGCAGTCCCGCGCCCAGCGCCGCGGCATGCACCCGTCCGATCTGGTGCACGTAGGCCCGGAAGGGATCGCGGCGGATCCACCGCGCCAGGTTCTCGCCGGCGATCGCCACGCGCGCGGCAGCGCCTCGCGGCCCTGACGACGGCGGCAGGGACAGCACCGCGGCGCGCCCCGCAGCTGCGCAGGCCCGCGCGACGAGCGCCGGTCCGTCCGGGTAGCAGCACACCACCTTGTCCAGGACCACAAGGTCGTGGCGCTCTGAGGGAAGCTGCGAGCCGTCGCCCGCCTCGAATCGCGTGCGCCCGGACACGCCGGCGCGCTCGGCCCTCTGACGGGCGGCCTCGATACTCAGCGGTGACAGGTCGATCCCGGTGACGTGGGCGGCGCCGAGTCCGACGGCGGCCAGGGACAGGCGACCGGTTCCGCAGCCGATCTCCAGGACGCTCCGGCCCTGCAGCCCTTCGCCGTCGAGGGCGTCGAGGACGCGGCGGGAGACGCCGCTCAGCTCCACGTCGTCGTTCTCAGCGGGCTGGCAGCATGCGCCGCGGTCGAAGTAGGTGCTGATCGGCCGTGTGTCCAACCCAGCCTCCGATCGCCAAGGCCGTCGAGGCTGGATCAAGGCTAGCCGCGCGCGGACTCCAAAGCGGCCTTGACGACCTCATAGTCGTGCTCCGGCCACTCGCGGATGTTGCCCTGGAACGCGAGCTTCCAGTGCTCCGCGGGCCACTTGCGGGGGAACTCCAGCTGCTCGCGGAGCGCATCAGCCGGAACCCAGAGGTCGGGATCGGTGAGCACCACCTCGGGGGAGATCTCGAACCGCCACGGGTAGTCCTCGCCGGGCTTGGAGCTCCAGATGGGGTCGTGATCCTCGAAGTACTCGCTGGCGATCTGGACGACCCCGCCGAAGGCGACTTCGCCAGTGAGGTAGTACACAAGCTTGTCGCCGGGACGAAGCTGCTCGGCGGTCCGCCGCCGCCGGCTCTTGATCCCCTGGATCCGCCACCCCAGCTCGGCGGTCTTGGCGAAGTTGTCCGGCGAGGTGGTGAGGCACCAAGCGGTCATCGGCTCGTTCCTTCAGGTTCCCGGGTTGAACACGGCCGCCAGCACTCCGTCCCCGATCGGCAGGATGATCGCGTGCAGATCCGGGTCCTGGCGCACCGCCTCATTGAAGGCGCGCAGGCCGAGGGTGTCCTCGTCCTTCGCGCCGGCGTCGGCGATCCGCCCGCCCCACAGCACGTTGTCCGCCACCAACAGGCCTCCGGGCCGCAGCAGGCGGCGCGCATGATCGAGGTACTCGGGGTACTCAGACTTGACCGCGTCGAGGAACACCAGGTCATAGCCGGAATCCGCGAGCTTCGGCAGCACGGTCAGCGCCGGACCGAGCATCGACCGGACGCGGTCAGACGCCCGGGCCGCAGAGTACGCCTGCTGCGCCAGAGCCTGGTTCCCCGGATCGATCTCGACGGTGGTCAAGATGCCGCGCGGCCCCATGCCGCCGAGCAGCCACAACCCGCTGTAGCCGCCGCCGGACCCCACCTCGACGACATGCCGTGCACCGATGAGGCGCGCGAGGAAGCGCAGCAGCGTCCCCGTGGCCGCGGGAACCGCAGGGATGTCAGCCTCTTCACTGCGCGCCCGCGCTGCGCGCAGCGGCTCGTCCTCACCCTCGGCGAAGCCGTTCAGATATGTCGCGGTCCGTTCGTCGATGTTCACCGACGCTTGTCCCTTCATTCTCGGCCAGGATGGCAGCAGAAGGAAACCACGTCGCCGCGCCGTGCGAAACTCTGCGTGGGACGCGGAGCACTTGAGTGCGGCGCTGATCGCGCCGAAGCAGTCCGGGAGCCGGGGGATTCGGCACGCTTGCGGCTCAGATGTCAGTCTGGAGAAGGTCGCGGCCATCCCTGCCCGGCCATGAGAGCGGGAACGGCGATGCCACCACCGACGGGCGACGAGCAGGAAGGCGGGCAGGCCCCTTGGCCCGCGGAGCTCAATGACGCCGGGTGGCGCCCTCCAGCGGCGTTCGGGCCGCTGCAGACCCCGCCGCCCTCTCCGCCTCCGCCTCCTTCCGCGCCGCGGTCCCAGGCTGACCCCTGGGCGAGCCCTCCGCCGCCCGGCTGGCGGCTGGACGATGACCCGCTGGCGCCCTCCGCGTGGCCCTCAGCCAGCCCGCCACGTCGTGCACGATCACAGCCCAAGCGCGTCTCACTGATCGCCACCGCGTTCGCGTCCGCGGTGGCCGGAGCGGTGATCGCCACGGCGATCGCGCTCGCAGTCCTCCCCGCGCCTGAGCCGATCTCGCAGTCGGCGCCGACGTCGTCCCCGGCCGGCACCCCCGCCGACGCGCCGCGGGTCGAACCCGCCGACGCCGAGCAGCAGCCGGACCCCGATCGCGTCGCGGTCATCGCCGCTGCGGTGCTGCCCACGGTCGTCCAGGTCGATATCGGCGACGCCGATGATCTCACGGCTCTGTCGGGCAACGGGTCTGGCGTGATCTACCGCGACGACGGCTACATCATCACGAACAACCATGTGGTGGCGGGCGGGCAGAGCTTGGAGGTCGTCTTCGCCGACGGGACCCGCGCGGCCGCCGAGATCGTCGGGACGGACTCCGTCACGGATCTGGCGGTGATCCGAGTCGATCGCGACGGGCTGGACGCGATCGAGATCGGGGACTCGTCCCGCCTGCGGGTCGGCGAGCTCGCCGTTGCGATCGGCAGTCCATTCGGCCTCGAGGGGTCTGTCACCTCAGGGATCATCAGCGCGCTCAACCGTCCGATCTCGATCCAGGGCGGCGCTCAGGGCGCCCTTCTGCTGCCCAACGTCATCCAGACTGACGCGCCGATCAATCCGGGCAACTCGGGTGGCGCGCTGGTCGGCGGCGACGGGCGGCTGATCGGGATCAACTCGGCCATCCTCAGCACTACGGACACCCCGTCCAACGCGGGCGTCGGCTTCGCGATCCCGGTCAACACGGTGATCGACATCGCCGAGACGCTCATCGCCGATGGCGTGGTGCGGCACCCGTTCCTCGGAGTCCGCGGCGATGCGCTGGACGCGGCCACGCGCGAGGCCACAGGCGTCGAGAGGGGCGCGTATGTCGGCGAGGTGATCCCCGGCACGCCTGCGGAGCAGGCCGGGCTGCACGTCGGCGATGTCGTGATCGCGGTCGGCGCCCAGGAAATCGCGACGATGGAGCAGCTCACGGTGGTCATCCGCAACCACGAGGTGGGCGAGACGGTCCGAATCACCTACATTCGTGGGGGAGTCGAGCACACCGCCGAGGTCACGCTCGGCGAGCTACCCCGGTAGGACGACCCGATAGTCAAGGAGCGCGGCAGCGATGAATCTCAGCCCGTGGGAGATCCTGGTGCTGCTGATCCTCGCTCTGCTGATCTTCGGCCCGGACAAGCTGCCCGAGCTTGCCAGGGGCGCCGGCCGCATGATCAGCCGGTTCAAGGCGGAGGCGTCCGGAGCGCTCGATGAGCTCAAGCTGGCGGCGGAGTTCGAAGAGCTCAAGGAAGTTGCGGCTGAGCTGCGCTCCACGCAGGAGGAGCTCAAGCGCAGCGCTGGCCTGGTCGACGCGACCGCGAGCGGCGCGGTCGCCTCGGCGAGCGCCGCCGTGGCCGAATCCGCCGCTGATCCGCCGCCGTTCGACCCCGAAGCGACGTGACGCAGCGAGCGCGCAGGGCTGCCGGGCGCGGCAGGATCTCGGGGATCGGGCTCGGCGCCGGGCTCCTTGCCGGGTCGTGGCTGGCGCTCAAGCGCCCCGAGGTGCAGCGCGCCGATGTGCGGGTCGGCGACGCTGTTCGCAGGCTCGGGTCACCTGAAGTCGACCGCGCGGTGGCGTGGACTACCGACCTGGGATCCATCTATGCCGTCGTCGGCGCGGCCGCCGCGCTGGCCGCTGCGGGACGCCGCGAGCGCGCCGCAGATGTCCTCGGCGTCGGGATACTGGCCTGGAACCTCTCGCAGCAGAGCAAGACGCGAGTGCGCCGGCAGCGCCCCTACGAGGCGGACGGCGTCCGCCGGCTGATCCGCCCGCCCGCCGGCTCGTCATTCCCCTCGGGGCATGCCGCTGTCGGCGCCGCCGTGATGACCGTCCTGGCTGACCAATCTCGAGGGCCCACGGGTCGGGCCCTGTTCCGCAGCATGGCCGCCTACGTCGCATTCACGAGGGTCTACGTCGGCGTGCACTACCCGACCGACGTGGTCGGCGGCGCAGGCCTCGGAGTGCTGCTGGGCTCGCTGTGGCGGGGAAGCGCCGCAGCGGCAGGGCGCGCAGGGGTCCGCAGAGGTCTCGGCGCGGGACGCCGGGCCCTGCTCCCGGCGCTGCGCGTCGCCGCGGCCGTCGCGCTCGGCGCGAGGATCGGGAGAGGGTCGCCGCGGCGCTCCGCCGACTCCGAGGAGGTCTCTCAGGAGGCCGCGTGACCTCGGAAGCGCGCGCATGTGCCGGGACGGATGTTTTTATACCGCGGCGACGCTCTTGCGGTGCGGCCGCTGCGGCGGGCGCCGTGGGCCGGCGATTCCCCACTGCAGGATCCGCCACAGCGCCTCGAACACGATCGCGCGGCTGATCTTGCTCGCGCCCTCGCGCCGCTCGACGAAGGTGATCGGGAGCTCGCTGATGCGAAACCCGAGCCGCCAGGCGCGCAGGGCCATCTCGATCTGGAACGAGTATCCCTCGGACCCGATGGTGTCCAGGTCAATCGCCTCGAGGACTGCTCGGCGGAAGACGCGGAACCCGGAGGTCGAGTCGGTCACCGGCAGTCCGGTGGCCAGCCGCGCGTAGCGGTTGCCCACTCGGCTCAGCGCACGGCGGTGCGGCGGCCAGTCCACGACGGTTCCGCCGGGCACGTAGCGAGACCCGATCACCAGGTCCGCCTGGGCTGCGGCCGCGATCAGCCGCGGGACATCCGCAGGGTCGTGAGACAGGTCGGCGTCCATCTCGCACAGCAGATCAAACCCCTGCGCGAGACCCCAGCGGAACCCTGTCCGATATGCCGAGCCCAAGCCGGCCTTCGCCGGTCGGTGCAGGACGCGGACCCGCTCGTTCTCGGCCGCCAGCCGATCGGCCAGCGCACCACTTCCGTCCGGCGATCCGTCATCGACGACGAGAACGTCGGCATCGGCGTTCAGGACGCCGGTGACGACGCGCTCAAGCGACAGTGCCTCGTTGTAGGTCGGCACCACGACCAGCACCCGCATACGCCCCTCCGCCTGCCCGCGTCCCCCGCCGGGATCAGAATTTCAGCGGCAGGCTCTTGCCGACCAGTGACTGCTGACGCTTTGCGATCCGCCGAGCGATATCGGTCAGCACGAGGCTGGCAGGCGCGTCTGGCTCGCTGACGACCAGAGGGACTCCCGCGTCTGCGCCCTCCCGCAGGCGAGTGTCGATCGGGATCGATCCGAGCAGCGCGGTATCAAGCTCAGCGGCAAGAAGCGCGCCGCCCCCCTCGCCGAAGATCCGGTACTCCTTGCCGGTGTCCGGCGCTACGAACGTCGCCATGTTCTCGATCACGCCGGCGACCTTCATCCCCGTCTGCGCGGTCGTCTGACCGGCTCGCAGCGCCACCCGCTGGGCGGCTTCCTGCGGTGTGGTGACGACCAGCATGTCGGCGTTCGGCAGCATCTGCGCCAGTGAGATGGCGATGTCGCCCGTTCCCGGCGGCAGGTCGCACAGCAAGAAGTCGAGATCGCCCCAGTGGACGTCGGCCAGGAACTGCTGCAGCGCGCGGTGCAGCATCGGCCCGCGCCAGATCACCGGTCGCTCCGCGTCGATGAAGAAGCCGATCGAGATGATCTTGCAGCCGTGGCCCTGCAACGGCATGACCATGTTGTTGAAGGCCACAGGGCGCCCCTGCACGCCCATCATCCGGGGAATCGAGTAGCCCCAGATGTCGGCGTCGAGGATCCCGACCTCGTGTCCCTCGCGGGCCAGGGCCACGGCGAGGTTGGTGGTGATCGAGGACTTTCCCACCCCGCCCTTCCCGCTGGCGACGGCCAGGACCTTCGTGGCCGAGTCGATCTGGGCGAAGGGGATCACCGGCTGCCCCTGCGCGCCGGCTTGAGGCTGGGCTCCGCGGACCTTGGCGGTCACCGCGGCCCGCTGCGAGTCGGTCATCGAGCTCAACTCGACGCGTACGTCCTCGACGCCGTCCAGCGGCGAGACGGCAGCCGTCACGTCGGCGGTGATCCGGTCCTTCATCGGACAGCCCGGGACCGTGAGCAGCACCCGCACCGTGACCGTCCCGCCATCGATCTCCACACGCTCGACCATGTCCAGTTCCGTGATGGGCTTGCCGATCTCGGGATCGCGGACGGACGCCAAGGCCTGCATGACCTGGTCAGTCGTGGGCACTGGAGGGCTCGCTTCCTAAAGAAGGGGGTGTAGGCGAAGCGTAGCGACCGCAGCGCCATGCCGCATCGCGGCGACCCTCGACACAGCTGCAGGCAGCTACGCGCCCGCGCGGCGCAGCACAGCTCCCAGCCGGGCGAGCAGGACCTCGAGGTCCAAGGGCTTTGTGAGGTGGTCGTCCGCCCCCGAGCGCAGCCCTTTGAGCTCGGTGTCCGGATCAGTCAGCCCGGTGATCAGGATGACGGGCAGATGCATGGTGGCTGCGCGCGAGCGCAGCTCTCGCGTCACCGTGTAGCCGTCCTTATCGGGAAGCCCGACGTCAAGGAGCACCGCATCCGGGCGCTCTTTGTGGATGGAGTCCATCGCCGAGAGCCCGTCTTTGGCCTGCAGC
>DATKBU010000162.1:0-7680 GCA_035513815.1 Egibacteraceae bacterium | reverse complement strand
TCAGCTTGCGCCGGCGGACCGGCGAGCCTGCCGATCGGACCTCAAGCGCCTTCTGGATGCAGAAGGGCTCTCGCGCACGCCGATCCTGACCACGTCCGCGACCACGGGAGAGGGAGTGGACGAACTGCGAGCGCTCATCGCCGGCGAGGTGGGCCGGCGGCGGGCCATCGCCGAGCGGCTGTCCGCCGATGTGCGCACCCTCGCGGCTGAGATCAGGTCGCAAGTCGGGCCGGCCGCCCGTGGGCGAGGGGCGGTGGCCGATCTGGCGCGCTCCGGGAGGCAGTCGGCGCCGCTTCGCAGCGCCCTGGCGTCAGCCGCCGGAGTCCAGGCTCGCGCTGACGTCGGCGCCGCGCTGTACCGCAGCACCGCGAAGGCTGCGACTCGGCCACTGCTGTCACGGCTGATCTGGGGGCTTGTCACATTGGCGCTACGGCCCTTCCGGCTGCTGCGGCCGACTCGCCGCCCTCGCCCGGCGCCAGCAGACGAAGCTGTGGCGGGCACGACCGCGCCGGCAGCGCCGATCGCCGTGCGCCACGCGCTGCTGGAGCTCGCCGACGCGGCGGCGCACGGCCTGCCGCCGCGCTGGGGGCCACGGCTTCGCCAGCTCCTCGCCGGGGTTGGACGCGATCTGCCGCGCCGGGTGATCGACGCGCTGGAATCGGTCGCCGTGCAACGCCCCCGGCGGCGATGGTGGCGGCCGGTCGGCCTGCTGTGGAGCGCTTCGGAGGCCGTCGCCCTCGCCGGCCTGATCTGGCTCGCGGCGCTGGCCGCTCTGGCGTGGCTGCAGCTGCCGGCGCCGGACACGCCGAACGTCGCAGGAAGGCTGCCGTGGCCGACTGCGCTGCTCGCCGGCGGCGCAACCGCCTGGCTGGTGCTCGGATGGGTCCGCAACCGCCTGGTGTCTCTCGGCGCGCGCCGCTGGCGCCGTCGGCTCGCGGCTCAGCTACAGCAGGCGCTGGCCGACGTCGTCGCCGAGCATGTCGCGGCGCCGCTGGCGGCAGAGCTGGACGCGCAGTCGGCGCTGGCGCGCGCGGTCGAGCAGGCCGCAGGCAACCGCTGAGCCGAGACGATCGGCCGGTCCGTCGTCAGATCCGGCGGGATCTCGCCGCAATCGTCGACTCATCCGCCCGCAGCCTCGAAAGCGTCGTCAGTTTCGCGACATGCCGCCGGAACCGTCGAGAGATCGCGACGCCGCGACTCCGTGGCGCCGCGCGGCGGCTGGGGGCCCCGGCGGAGAGCGCGCCGGCGCGGGACGCCCCGGGCGGCGCTCGGCGGCCCCCGGGGCGAGCGCTCAGGCGTGCCGGCGCTGGACCAGCGCAGGCGCCTTCGCTGTGGGGGCGATGATCAGCCCGTCGAGGAGCCGGCTCGTCGCGGCGGCGATCTCGTCGACGGCCGCGTCGAACGCCTCGGCGTTGACCTGGGCGGGGGAGCGGTACCCGCTGACCTTCCGCACGTACTGCAGGGCGGCGTCGCGGATCTCGGTCTCGGTCGCTGCGGGCTGGGCCCCTCGGAGCTGCTGAATGCTTCTGCACATGCCCCCACCGTACGCCGAGACTGACGCTTGGCGTTGAGGAACCGCCGGACCGAGACGTCGCCGAGGCCCCGGGCCGCGCCGAGGTAGCCTGCGCGCACATGACCCATCCGCGGATGTACAGCGACGATGATCCCTTCCTGCCGGAGCTGCGGCTGCTGTGCCTCGCGCTGCCCGAGTCAGTGGAGATCGAGGCGTGGGGCCGTCCCACGTTCCGAGCGGGGAAAAGAATGTTCGCGGTATTCGAAGGCAGCGACGCTCATCCGTTCGCGGTCACGTTCAAGCCCGATCCGGCCGAGCGCGCAGCGCTTGTCGACGATCCGCGCTTCTACATCCCGGCCTATTTCGGCCCGGGCGGATGGCTCGCGCTCGACTTCACTGCGGCGCCGGTCGACTGGGAGGAGGTGGAAGAGCTGATAGAGAGCTCGTACCGCCAAGTCGCCCTGAAGCGCATGCTCAAGACGCTGGACGGCGCCGAGGCCGCGCCTCGCCCATAGCGGCCCGGCCGCGCCCGGCGTCCCTGGCCCTCGATCGCATCAAGCGCGCGGCCGCATTTCACTCCCCGCGTCGGCGACCGCGCCGGTCGCGGGCTCATAGCCTTGGCTCATGCAGCGCGTCGCCGTGGTCGCAGCTCTCGCCGTCGTCGGTCTCGCGGCCGCCGCATGGCTGCTGCAGCGCAACCTGCTCTATTTCCCCTCGCGTCACCTGCTGCCGGCGCCGGCGGGCGTCGAGGAGGTCGCGTTCGAGACCTCCGACGGGCTGGTGCTGGGCGCGTGGTTCTTCCCAGCATCGGGCGCGCACCGAGGAGCGGTGCTGGTGTGCAACGGAAACGCCGGCAATCGCAGCCATCGCGCGCGGCTTGCCGAAGCGCTGCGGGAGCGCGGATGGTCCGTGCTGCTGTACGACTATCGCGGCTACGGCGGCAACCCTGGCCGGCCCTCCGAGCGTGGGCTGGCCCGTGACGCCGCCGCGGCCGCGGAGTGGCTGGCGCAGCGCGACGATGTCGACTCCAAGCACATCGTCTACTTCGGCGAGTCGCTCGGCGCCGCGGTGGCGACGGGCCTGGCGGTCGAACGGCCTCCCGCGGTGCTGATCCTGCGCTCGCCGTTCACCTCCCTTGAGGACATGGTCAGGGTCCACTACCGATTCGCGCCCGCAGGGCTGCTTCTTCGGGACCGCTTTCCTGTGGTCGACCTGCTGGACCGCTACGGCGGTCCGGTGCTGGTGATCGCGGGGAGCGAGGACGTCATCGTCCCGCCAGCTCAGAGCGCCGCAGTCGCCGAGGCGGCCAGCGACGCACACCACGTCGTGATCCCCGGCGCCGGCCATAACGACCCGGCGCTGCTCGACGGCGAGGACCTCATCAACGCGATCACGGAGTTCCTGTCCGAGCGGATCTGACCCGCCGGCAGACGGCGCGGCGCTCGCCGGGGGTTGATTCCAGGCTGGCGGCGGCACGTCAGCGCCCGCTGCGGGAGAAGTGCATCCAGTCCGACACGGTGTCCCACTCGCCGCCCCAGCCCCAGCCGATCTCGGCGAAGGCGGCCGTCACCCCATCCCCGCCCTGGATCATCCCTGGGCGCACCCAGTCGCGGTCGACGTAGGCGGTGGCCAGCTCGGGCAGGATCAGCTCGTTTCGCTGGTACGGGTTGTGAAACGGGTTGATGTCGATGGCCAGCCCGTAGGCGTGCTCGGACCAGGATGTGCGACCGACCGCCGGGCGGCAGACGAATGACGTGGTGTTGTTGCCATCGCCGGTCGGCGGGGCGTCCAGCTCGCCGGCGGTGACTACGCGCATCTCCTCGATGGGGAAGCGCGCGTCGTAGATGCGCTCGAATGCCACGATCACGTCGTCGGCGACGTCGGCGTGGACCAGCAGCTCGCCGGTGTGGGCGCGCCCGTCGAAGCCCCAGAACGTGACCGTGGCGTAACGCAGGTCCTCGACCGCGACAGGGCACTCAGGCGTCCAGGTCGACCGGTCGATCACGTCGCCGGGCACCGCGCCGACGCTGGCCGCAAACACCTCGCCCGGCGGTGCCGGCAGCACGTCGTTCGTGATCAGGCGGCGGTCTTCGAGCTCCTTGGGAGTGTCCTGCGCCGCGGCGAAGCCGTCGGGCATCTCCGGCAGGATCCGGGTGCCGATCCACGCAGGCGGGGGAGTGGCCAGGGCCTGGACCGCTTCAGCCGCGGTGGCGGCCGATGAGGACGCAGGGGCGGGCGAGGAGACTGCAGGCGACGGTGAGGCGAGGGCAGTCGGCGACGACGAGCGCGAAGCCGAGGGCGACGAGGCAGGCCAGGGCTGAGTTGGCGAGCTTGGCGCGGGCGCTGCGGTGATCGCCACCTGCTCGCCCTCGCTCGCGCCGCGCGGCGCCGCGCATGCGCCTCCCGCCGCCGCCAGCACGACGACGGCAGCCACACCGCGCGTCCGCCGGACAAGCCCTCCGAGCCGCATTGGTTCGCTGCCTCCTCGCTGTGGAAACCCTCCCCTCAACGCTAGTCCGCGCCGCGGTTCGACACACCGCCACCCAATCCGCCACACGAGGGGGAACCCATGAAGATGGATGAGCTCATCACCACCGCCAGGGACGCGATCACCGTCAAGCGCGTGTTCGGCGAGCCGCTGGAGCGCGACGGGGTCACGATCATCCCAGCCGCCGCGGTCGGGGGAGGCGGCGGTGGCGGCGGAGGCCATGACGCACAGGGTCAGGAGGGCGAGGGCGGCGGCTTCGGCATGAGCGCGCGGCCGGCGGGGGCGTACGTCATCAGCGACGGTAACGTGTCCTGGCAGCCGGCCGTCGATGTCAATCGCCTGGTCGCGACACTGGGCGCGGTAGCGATCGTGTATCTGCTGACCCGCGGGCGCTTCGCCAAGATGCGCGCCAAGGCTGCGGCGGCCAGCCGCTGACGAGCCGGATCCCAAACTCGGCTCAGGCGCGACCGCCTGCCTCCTGAAGTCGCCCGCGTGGGGCACGCGAGTGCCCGGGCTGGCGGTGCGCCCGTTTGTCCCGCAGTATGCGGCGATGCGCACCTCATATCGCCGAGTCCTCGCAGCTGCCGCGGCCGTGACGATCATGGTCTCACTCGGGGCCTGGCCGGCCGTGGCCGTCGAGGACGAGGTCGTTGATCCCCCCGCTGACCAGCCGCAGCCGCTGGAGGATCCGACAGATCCCCTGCCCGCCGCCAGTCCCTCTTCCAGCCCTGCGCTTGAGCTGAGCTCCGCCGGCCCCGCCTGGACTGCGCCGAAGGTGCAGCTGCTCGCAGGCGACGACCGCTTCGCGACCGCCGCTGCGGTCAGCCGCGAGGGCTGGCCTGATCCCGTGCCCGCCGTCGTGCTCGCCAGCGGACAGGACTACCCTGACGCGCTCGCGGCGGCTGCGCTCGCGGGGGTGGTCGGCGGGCCGCTGCTGCTGACGGGCCAGGCGTCTCTGCATCCCGCCGCCGCGGAGGAGCTCGAGCGCCTGACGCCAGAGACCGTCTACATCGTCGGCGGCAAGAAGGCGGTCTCCGCGCCGGTCGCCGACGCGATCGAAGACCTGGGCGCGGGGGTGGAGAGGATCGCCGGCGCCGATCGCTACGAGACGGCGCTCAAGGTCGCAGGCGCCGTCGTGGAGCTCGGCGGGGATCCGTCAGTGGTTCTTCTCGCCAGCGGCGCCGGCTTCGCGGACGCCCTCAGCGCGAGCAGCATCGCCGCTGGCCTGCTGCACCCGATCATGCTGCTGGCCGAGGGTACGGATCCAGCCGAGCTAGCCGAGCAGCTGCAGGCGCTCGGCGCCGGGAAGATCATCGTGGTCGGCGGCGCGGCCGCGGTCCCCGACGCCCCTCTGAGCGCGCTGGAGGACTATGAGCGCATCGCCGGCGCTGACCGGACTGCGACCGCAGCGGCCGTCGCCGACCGCGCCCGGGAGATGGGACTCGACGGGACCCCGGCGCTGGCCAGCGCAGAGACCTTCCCCGACGGCCTCGCGGGCGGCGCGTTCGCCGGCGCCATCCGGCGGGGACCGGTGCTGCTCACGGGCAAGGCTCAGCTGGCGCCGGCGGTCATGGAGTGGGTCGCCGCCGACCAGCCCGAGCGGATCGTGCAGCTCGGCGGTGCGGGCGCGGTTGGACAGCTGGCGGCCTGCCAGCTCGCCTCCGGCGAGGCCCGCTCCTGGCGCTGCGTCGAGGAGGAGCTCGCGCGCCAGGGCTACAACGCCGGCGCGATCGACGGGAAGGTGGATCACCAGAGCCCGTGGGCCGTCTTCGCTCTCCAGAAGGTCGCCGGCATCAAGGTGACGGGCAAGTTCGGCGACGCCGAGTGGACCGCGCTCGCATCGGCGCCGACGCTGCCCGCGCGCCATCCGGAGCTGCCGGGCGATCACATCGAGATCGACCTCGCCCGCCAGCTTCTGCTCGTCTATCGAGGCGGGGACATGGCGCACGCGTTCCACACCTCCAGCGGCAAGCCGTCGACCCCGACGGTTCGGGGGATCTTCACGGTCTACCGCAAGCTGGACTATCGCAACGCCAGCAACATGTACAAGCCGATCTACTTCTACAAGCGCTATGCGATCCACGGCTACCCCAGCGTGCCGCTGCATCCCGCGAGCGCCGGCTGCGCGCGGATGTATGACGGCGACGCGGACATGCTGTGGCCGATGGTCTCGATGGGCGAGCGGGTCGCCGTTTACTGATCCTGGCGGGCCGCGTGTGGGCCGCGCGCGCCGCGGATAGGGCTTGATGACGACACGACGAGCCCGAGGACCCCATGAGCACCAAGGCGACCAGCGATCTGTGGTGGAAGAACGCCGTCATCTACTGCCTGGACGTCGAGACGTTCATGGATCACGACGGCGACGGATGCGGGGACTTCGCGGGCCTGACCGAGCGGGTGGACTACCTCGCAGGGCTCGGCGTCACCTGCATCTGGCTCATGCCGTTCTATCCCACGCCCGACCTCGACGACGGCTACGACATCCGCGAGTACTGCGGCGTCGATCCCCGGCTCGGAAGCCTGGGCGACTTCGTCGAGTTCGTCCGCACGGCAAGTGATCGAGGAATGCGCGTGATCGCCGACCTGATCGTCAATCACACCTCGGATCAGCACCCGTGGTTCCAGCAGGCCAGGAAGGACCCCGACTCGCCGCTGCGCGACTACTACGTCTGGGTGGACGAGCCGCCGGACGACGGCCCCGATGACCTCGTGTTCCCCGATGCCGAGGACAGCAACTGGGAGTATGACGAGCAGGCTGGCCAGTACTACCTGCACCGCTTCTACGGCCACCAGCCCGACCTGAACGTGGGCAACCCGGACGTGCGCGACGAGATCCACAAGGTGATCGGCTTCTGGCTGGAGCTGGGACTGTCCGGCTTTCGAATCGACGCCGTGCCGTTCTTCCTCGAGGACATCGGGATCGAGCACGACGTGCGGGATGACCCGCATGACTACCTGCGCGACCTGCGGGCGTTCACCTCCCGCCGCAGGGGCGACGCGATGCTGCTCGGCGAGGTCAACCTCGAGCCCGGCGATCTCCGGCAGTACTTCGGCGGCGACCACGCGAACGAGTTGCACATGCTGTTCAACTTCGTGGTGAACCAAGCGCTGTATCTCGCCCTGGTCAGGGAGGATCCAGAGCCCATCCGGGGCGCGCTGCGAGCGCTGCCCCAGATCCCCGAGCCAGCGCAATGGGCGAACTTCGTGCGCAACCACGATGAGCTGTCGCTGGACAAGCTGACCGACGACGAGCGCGAGGAGGTGTTCGCTCAGCTCGCGCCCGACGAGGGGATGCGCCTGTTCGGGCGGGGCATCCGCCGCCGCCTGCCCACGATGCTCGGCGGGGACCGCCGGCGAATCGAGCTGACCTACAGCCTGCTCTTCTCCCTGCCGGGCACGCCGGTGCTGTTCTACGGAGAGGAGATCGGCATGGGCGAGAACCTTGACGTGGACGGCCGCATGGCAGTGCGCACGCCGATGCAGTGGTCCGACGAGCCCAACGGCGGGTTCTCTTCGGCGCCCGCGGATCAGCTCTGCGTGCCGATGACCGAGCAAGGGGACTTCGGCTACCGGCAGGTCAACGTCGACGAGCAGCGCCGAGACGAGGGATCGCTGCTCAACTGGATGGAGCGGATGATCCGCCTGCGCAAGCTGACGCCTGAGATCGGCTGGGGCGCTT
>DATKBU010000161.1:0-9389 GCA_035513815.1 Egibacteraceae bacterium | reverse complement strand
CCTGGCCTTGAGCGATCATCACCTTGCCGACTGCCTGGCTGGCGAAGAACGCGCCCTTCACGTTGACGTCGAAGGTGAGGTCGTAGTCCTCCTCCGTGACGTCCTCGGCCAGGTTCTCAGGCCCCAGGCCGGCGTGATTGACCAGGATGTCGAGCCCGCCCAGCTGCGACGCCGCCCGGTCGACCGCCGAGCGGATCTGCTCGAGGTCCAGGACATCCATCGCGAGCGGATAGGCGTTGCGCCCCATGCCCTTGATCTCCTGAACGAGATCGTCGGCCGAGGATGAGTCCCGCAAGCCGAGGGCCACGTCGGCGCCGGCGTTGGCCAGCGCGAGGGAGATCGACCTTCCCAGGCCCCTCGCGGCCCCCGTGACCAGGGCCGTCCGACCTTCCAGACCGAAGCGGGGGAACTGCTCCACGCATGGGCTCCTTTAGTGCTGGCCGACCAGGCATTTTGTGGGCACTTAGCGCTGAGGCTTATCGATAGCGCTTAACGTTAGCGCTTGACGTTAAGTGTCGGCAGAATAGACTCTGGGCATCGGGCCGTCAAGAGGGTCGTACGACAATGCTAGAAGACTTTACGACCGTCATAGGACAACCCGCCCGGGCGAGCGGAGGAACGATTGGAAAAGCCGAAACGGGCAGGGAGTCGGAGAGCCTCAATCACGCTGCGGGACGTCGCTCAGGACGCCGGCGTATCGATCACCACGGTCTCCAGGATCCTCAACAACCGCGAAGGCGGCGTGCCGATCCGCGAGGACACCCGCCAGCGCGTGCTCGCGGCCGCCTCGCAGCTCGGGTATAAGCCGAACCTGCTGGCGCGCGGCCTCCGCGGCAGCCCCAGCTCCCTGCTGGGCGTGATCGCCCGAGACATGTCCGACCCCTTCCACATCCAGATCCTGCAAGGCATCAACCAGGCGATCCAGGCGCGCGACTACCGGCTGTTCCTCGGCCACGTCGACTACCGCGCCGAGGTCGCGATCGCCTACGCCTCGATGTTCGAGCGCTCCCACGCCGACGGGATCATCGTCATCGGCGACATCGAGGGCGCGGAGCCTGCGCTTGACATCCTTGCCGAGCAGCACCAGTTCATCGTGGGAATCACCGACCGAACCGATCGCCGCCAGTTCCCGGGCGTGTACGCCGACTCCACGGTCGGGACGCAGCTCGCGATGGACCACCTGTGGGATCTGGGGCACCGCTCCATCATCTGCGTGTCCGACTCCAGGACCTCAGACGGGCGGCTGCGCATCGATTGCTACGAGCGCTACATGCACGAGCACGGCGCCGGTCATCACATCCGGGTCTTCATCACCGACCAAGAGACCGCACCGGCCTTCGAGCTGGGGCAGCGCATCTTCGCTCGCTTTCGCCAGGGCGATCTGGCCACCGCGATCTACGCGACGTCGGACACTGCGGCGATCGGCCTCATCCAGGCTGCGTTTCAGGCGGGGATCCCCATTCCAGACCAGCTGTCGATCATCGGCTACGACGACATCGACCTGGTGCGCTACACGGTGCCGCCGCTGACGACCATCAGTCAGACAGGCGTGGAGATGGGTCGCATCGCCGCGGAGCTGCTGCTGGACATGACGCAGCGCGATCTCAATCGGGACGACGTTGACGACATCGTGCTCAAGCCCACGCTCATCGTGCGGCAGTCGACGGCGCACCCGCCGAAGGCCCAGCCGGAGGATCTCAGCGGCTGACGGCGACGTCTGCTCTCTGCCTCAACTGCTACCTTAGAGTGAGGGAGGGGGTCTCCGCGGTGCCAGCACGGCTCAGAGACGTCGCAGAAGCGGCGGGCGTATCGATTACGACCGTGTCGCGCATCCTCAATGGGCGGGAGAGCGGCGTCCCCATCCGCGAACAGACGCGCAGCCGCGTTCTCGCTGCGGCCGCGGAGCTGAAGTACCGCCCGAACCTCCTCGCGCGCGGACTGCGCGGGAGCAGCAGCTCGCTGCTGGGAGTGATCGCCCGCGACATCTCCGACCCCTTCCACATCCAGATCCTGAAGGGCATCAACGAAACAGTCCAGGGCCGCGACTACCGGCTGTTCCTCGGCAATGCGGACTACAGGCCTGAGATCGCCGTGGCATACGGCTCGATGTTCGAGCGCTCTCACGCTGACGGGATCATCGTCATCGGCGACCTCCAGGGGGGCGACGCCGCCCTGGACCAGCTCGGACAGCAGCACCGCTACCTCATCGGGGTGACCGACCGGACCCAGCGCCGGCAGGTCCCGGGAGTCTATGGGGACAGCCTCCGCGGCACGCACCTGGCGATGGAGCATCTGTGGGACCTGGGGCATCGTTCGATCATCTGCGTGTCCGACAACCGAACGGACGACGGACGGCTTCGCGCCACCGTGTACGAGAAGTTCATGCGCGACCACGATGCCCCCGACAGCGCGATCAAGTCGTACACGACCGACCAGGAGCCCGAGCCTGCATACCAGCTGGGCCGGCGCATGTTCGGCGAGTTCGCCCTGTCTCCCACCCCGCCCACCGCCATCTACGCCACCTCCGACACGACCGCGATCGGGTTGCTTCGCGCCGCCTTCGAGGCCGGCGTCGCAGTTCCCAGGCAGCTCTCGATCATCGGGTTCGACGACATCGATCTCGCCCCGTTCACCATCCCGCCGCTGTCGACGGTCAGCCAGACCGGGATCGAGATGGGCCGCACCGCGGCGCAGATGCTCCTTGACATGATCGACCACGAGCGGGACCGCGACGACGTCCAGGACATCGTCATCGACCCTGAGCTCGTGGTCCGCAGATCCACCGCGCCCCCGCCCGTGTGAGCACGCCCGCTCGCGACGGGTCACCCAACCAACAGCTCGACCGCCCGGCGGTCGGGTGACCGCGATCCTCGGCGGGCTCGGCGCCGCGCTCGCGTTCGCGATCGCCACTGTGTGCTCAGCGCGCTCCAGCCGGCTGATCGGGGCTGCGCCGGTGCTGGGATGGGTCATGCTGATCGGGCTGGCGATCACGATCCCGCTGCTGGTCGTCGCGGGGCCAGTCCACATCCCGGCCGCCATACTGCCGTGGCTGGCGATCTCGGGGGCCGCGAACGTGCTCGGCCTGCTGGCCGTCTACCGCGCACTGCGCAGCGGCAAGGTCGGGATCGTCACGCCGATTGTGGCCACCGAGGGCGCGGTGGCGGCCGTGATCGCCGTGATCGCAGGCGAGCACCTGACCGTGGCGGTCACCGTCACGCTGGCGATCATCGCCGCCGGGATCGTGGCCGCGACCGCGGCCGGGGCCCAGAGCGTCTCTCCCGCGCCTGCCACGGCGCCGGTGAGCGCACGCGCTCGGCGGCGCCGCGCGCCGGTCGCCCCGCCAATGGCGGAAACGCTTCCCGGATCGCGGCTCGGGCGCCGGGCCGCGACGCTGTACGCGGCTGTGGGCGCGGTCAGCTTCGGCGTGAGTCTGTTCGCCACGGCCCAGGTCGGGGCGGCGCTGCCGGTTGCGTGGGCCGTGCTCCCGGCCCGTGCCGTGGGGGTGTGCGCGCTGGCGATTCCGCTCGCCGCAACGGGCCGTCTGCGGCTCACCCGGGCGACGGCCCCGCTGGTCCTCGCGGCGGCGATCGCGGAAGTCGCCGGGTTCGCGTCGTTTGCCGCGGGCGCGTCCGGCGGCGTGGCGGTGAGCTCGGTGCTCACCTCGCAGTTCGCGCCGATCGCGGGGCTCGGAGGCTATCTGTTCTTCGGCGAGCGCCTGACCCGCCGCCAGCTTCTCGCCGCCGCGGTGATCATGGTCGGCGTGGGGGTGCTGGCCGCCCTGCCCCGTTGAGGTCACGCTTCCCCGGCGCCCACCTTGGCGTCGAGGCGACGCAGGAGAAGCGCGAGAACGCCGGTCGCGTACGCCGTCCCGATGAGGGCATACGACCAGGCAGACCCGCCGTCCGCACCCTCCCAGAAGCCCTTCAATGGCCAGTAGGTCGGGATCACACCGAGCAGCGCCGTCCAGCGCGAGTCGATGAACCAGGCGAGCAGCGGTGCTGCGAGGACGAAACTGGCGCCCTTCATGACTGCCAGCCCTTCGACTTTGTTGTCGGCGATCACCGCCACCATCACCGTGCAGCCGGCAGCGAGCAGGCTCGTCGGCAGCGCGACCCATGCGATCGCTCCGATCGATCCGGGGGGCGCCAGACCGGTGAGCGCCATCCCTCCGACGGCGGAGCCCAGTCCCAGGACGGCGGCCCCGGCGAGCCGATACGCCAAGTAGCCGCGCAGGCCCAGCGGGGTGACGCGCAGCGCCGTGAGCGTTCCGTCGTCTCGCTCGTCCAGCAGCATCAGCCCGAAGACGCCGCCGACCAGCATGACCGGGGTGTTCAGCAGGAACAGCGCGCTCAGCGCCCAGGGAAGATAGGGCGTCGCGTCGAACCCGTGCGCCGCCTGAAGCCAGGCCATCAGACGGGGTGCCGCGACCCGGATGCCGAGGATCAGTGCGGGCGGCAGGAGCAGCAGGGAGCTCAGCAGCGGATCTCGCGCGATGCCGCGCACGTCGTTGCGCGCAAGCGCGCGTCCGGCAGCCATCTCAGCCTGCGCCGGCCACGGGCACCACCCAGCGTCGGTGCGCCCAGCCGGCCGCCCGCCAGAGGATGGCGACCCAGATCGCGCTGGACGCGGCGCCCAGCGCCAGCACGCCAGGCTGCGCATCCGCATCGAATGCCGCGCTCAGGAACACCATCGCACCATGAGAGGGCAGCAGGAACAGCAGCGGACCGCCGATGAGGTCCAGACGGGCCAGCAGCGGCGCGCCGAGCAGGAGCAGCGGCGCCACTGAGGGGATCATGTAGCGGGAGACCGCGTCGAACGGCGCCACGGTGACGAAGCCGACCAGGAGGCTGATGATCGACAGCACCGCGACCGATGCGCCGGTGGCCGCAAGCCCGGGCCGCAGATCCCACGCAGTCGCCGCCAGCACGACCAGACTGCTCGCCAGCGCCAGCGAGGTCAGCGAGAACAGCCTGGCCGCCAGGTACTCGCCCGGCGACAGCGGCGAGATGGCCAGGGCCGACAGCGTCCCCTCGCCCCTCTCGAACAGCACCATCCCGCCGATGAAGAAGAACCCGATGATGGCCAGATCGCCGAAGATCACCAGCGGCACGGCGACCTGCCGGGCCGGGTCAGGCAGCGCCCGCAGCACGACGATCCACAACAGCGTGACGACGCTGGCAGCTTGGGCGATCCCGTAGCGGACCTGCAGCCGCAGGTCCAGCCGTACCGCGGCCAGCACCCGCGCGCGAGCCGGACTCACTGCAGCCGCCTTCCGGTGACCTCGATGAAGACATCCTCGAGCGTCGCCTCTCGCGTGTGGATCGTCTCAATCGCCCCCGCGCGCAGCAGCTGCAGAAAGGCCTCGTTCTCCGCGAGATTCTCCAGCGGGAACTCGGCGCATTCAGCCGCGCCGTCGATCCGGTGCTCGACCCGGACACGCTGCAGCGAGCGCGCCAGGCGCAGGCGCCTGGGCTCGTCGATGATCGCGATCTGACCGTCGACCACGAACGCGACCCGGTCGCACAGGTCATCAGCGAGCGCCATGTCATGGGTCGTGAGGAACACGGTGCAGCCGTCCTGCTGGCACTGGCGCACTAGCTGCTTGACCATCCGCGCGCCGACCGGGTCAAGGCCTGACGTCGGCTCGTCCAGAAACAGCACCCGGGGGCGGTTCAGCAGGGCCCGGGCCAGGCTCAGCCGCGTCAGCATCCCCTTCGAATAGGTCGCAACGCGCCTGTTCGCGTCGGCAGCCAGGCCCACCTGCTCAAGCAGCGCGTCAGCGTCCCGCGTGGCGCCGGGGTACAGCGAGGCGAAGAACCGAAGATTCTCCAGGGCGGTCAGCTTGCGATAGTGATTGGGCATCTCGAAGCAGACGCCTATTCGCTCGAAGTACTCCCGGCCCCACGACGACAGAGGGCGGCCGAGCACCTGCGCGCTGCCGTCGTAGCCCTGCAGGATGCCGATGAGGATCCTCTGCGTTGTGCTCTTGCCGGCGCCGCTAGGCCCCAGCATGGCGAATATCTCGCCCGGCGCGATGCTGAAGGTCATCCCCTGGATGGCGGACCGAGCCGTCGACCGGTAGGTGAACCGCAGATCGCGCACCTCGATCGCGGCAGCGCCCGTACCGCGAGGCTGCGGTGCGCCCGTCATGGCCAGCCCTTATCTGTCATCGACTGTCACTTGGCAGTCTATGCCATAATAGCAACCATGGCGACGGCAGGGCTCCGGGAGCGCAAGAAGCGGCAAACGCGCGACGCGCTGATCTCAGCCTCCATGCGGCTGTTCGTCACCCAGGGGTTCGAGGCCACGACGGTCGACCAGATCGCGGACGCGGCACAGGTCTCGCCGCGCACCTTCTTCCGCTACTTCGCCGCCAAGGAAGATGTGCTCTTCGATGACTTCGAGGCCGAGGTCGATCGTTGGGAGGCGGCGCTGCTAGCCCGGCCGAGGGGCGAGAGCCTCGGTGCGGCGCTGCGCGAGGCCACGCTCGCCATCGCCGAGCCGTTCTCCTCGGATGAGCACCGGCGCGACGCGCAGCGCTTCGCCGAGATCCGCTTCGAGCTGGTCGCCTCGTCGCCCGCGCTCGCGCGCCGCTCGCTGGAGTTCGACGGCAGGGCGCAGGAGCGCGCCGCTGTCGCCATCGCCCGCCTGCTCGGCATTGACCTCGACTCGGACCTGCGACCGCGGATCGTCGCGGCCGCAGCCATGGCTGCGGTGTGGACTGCGACGCGGCTGTGGCATCAGTCGGATCAGGACCGGCCGCTCACCGCCGTCGTGCGAGAGGCCTATGACCTCCTCGAACACCTCGAGGAGGTGCTCGCGATCCCCCTGTCGCGTCTGCCGTAGCGCGCGGGACCGCAATCGCGGGTGCATTCGGTTGCGCCGATGAAACGAGATGCACCCAGTCGGCGAGCGCGCGGGCCAGCCGCTCGGCGGCGATCAATCGCTCAGACCCCCGCGCCCTCCCCCGCGCCTGACCCCGCCTGTCAGCTGCCGAGTCGCTCGTCGAGCTCCTCGACGGACATGAGCACGTGACGGGCCTTCGGGCCTTCGGACGGACCCACCACACCCATCGTCTCCAGCTCGTCCATCAGCCGGCCGGCGCGCGCGAAGCCGACCTTGAGCTTGCGCTGCAGCATCGACGTCGATCCCAGACCCGAGCGCACGACCAGCTCCATCGCCGCGCGCGTCAGCGACTCGTCGGTCGCGTCGTCGCCGGTCATGTCGGCCATGAGCGCCGCCTGGCCCTCGCGGATGATGCCGGTGCGATATTCGGCCTCCCGCTGGCCCTTGCAGAACCCCACGACCTTCGAGATCTCGCCCTCGTCGACATAGCAGCCCTGGATGCGATGCGGCTTCGAGGCGTTCGCCGGCAGGAACAGCATGTCGCCGTGGCCGACCAGCTTCTCCGCCCCGCCGGAGTCAAGAATCGTGCGGCTGTCCGCCTGCGTGGCCATGGCCAGCGCCAGGCGGGAGGGGATGTTGGCCTTGATCAGGCCGGTGACGACGTCCACGGATGGGCGCTGGGTCGCCACGATCAAGTGGATCCCGACCGCGCGAGCCATCTGGGCGATGCGCACGATCGCTGACTCGACGTCCCGCGGCGCCACCATCATCAGGTCTGCGAGCTCATCGATGACCAGCAGGATGTACGGCAGCTCCTCCCACGCGGTCCTCACGCCAGCTGCGGCGCCCTCAGCCTCCGCCGCGGCGGCGTCGCTGAGCGCGGGCGCGCGCAGCTCCGCGCCCGAGCGCACCGCCGCGTTGTAGGCGTCGATGTTGCGGAACCCCAGCATGGCGAGGCGCTCGTAGCGGTCCTCCATCTCTTTGACGGTCCAGCCGAGCGCCTCAGTCGCCCGCTTCGGATCGGTCACGACCGGCGTGAGCAGATGCGGCGTGCCCTCGTAGTGGTTGAGCTCGACCCGCTTGGGATCGACGAGGATCATGCGCGCCTCGCGCGGGGTGGAGCGCATGATCACGCTGGTCACGATGGAGTTCATGGTGACCGACTTGCCCGACCCGGTGGCGCCTGCGATCAGCAGATGCGGCATGGTGGCGAGGTTCACCAGCACGGGGTTGCCGGCGATGTCAACGCCGATCCCGGCCGTCAGCGGATGATGGGCGGCCTCGGCCTCAGGCGAGCGCAGCACGTCCCCGAGCGTGATCAGATCGCGATCGCGGTTGGGGACCTCAATGCCGATCGCAGACTTGCCCGGAATGGGTGCGACGATGCGGATCTCGGCGGTCGCCAGCGCGTATGAGATGTCGTCGCCGAGCTTGGTGACGGCGGACACCTTGACGCCGGCGCCCAGCTCGATCTCGAACCGCGTCACCGTCGGTCCCCGCGCCACACGCGAGACGGAGGCGTCGACACCGAACTGGTGCAGCGTGTGCTCCAGCGCCCGGGTCATCTGATCCAGGCCCTTCTTGTTGCCTGCCGCTGCCCGCCCGGTGCGCAGCAGGCTCAGCGACGGGAGCTCGTAGTCGGCCCAGGCGCTGTCCGGCGCCGCGAGCCGCGTGGCTGCCTGGGGACCGCCGGTATCGACGCCTTGGGGCATCGTCAGGGTGTCCGAGACGGCGATCTCGCCCGTGGGATCGTCGTCGTCCCCGACGCCCGCCACGATGAAGATCGGACCGGTCGGATCGTCATCGGAGTCGTCTGGGTCGAGGCGGATCGTCACGGCCTCGGCGTCAGGGTCCTCCCCCGGCGCGGCGTCCGCGTCGACCTCGGCGATGGTCAGCTCCTCTGCGGCGACGCGGCCGCGCTCACGGCGCTCGGCCGCCCAATCGAGCGCTGAGCGGACGGCGGATGCGATCGCGCGGAGGACCGTGCGCGGCGGGGTCGCGGTGGTGATGAGCAGCCCGAGAACGAGCAGCGCGGTCAGCACGACCGCCGCCCCCCACGTCGCCGCGAGCGATCGCAGCGGCAGCGCGACCAGCGCGCCAGCCCATCCGGACGCGTCGTGAAGCTCCTCCAGCGGCGCGCTCATGCCGGGGCCGCCGGCCAGCAGATGCCACAGCCCCATGCTCGAGGCGAAGGTCAGCACCGAGCCGATGACGATGCGGGCATTGGCCGGCCGCGGCTCGCGCAGCAGCATGACTCCGGCGCCGGCGAGCGCCAGCGGCGCGAGGAACCCGAAGAGGCCGAACACGCCGCGGAACAGCCCGTGCAGGAAGATGCCGACGCGCCCAGCCGGATTGCCGGGCGCATACAGCTCCAGCGCCGCCAGCCCTGCCAAGACGAGCAGTCCGATGCCCCAGGCGTCGCGCACGTGCTCGCCGAGAAGATGCGCCCGGTCCGGCTTGCGAGCGGCTTGGCGGCGGGCCGGCGGCTTGCGCGCCGACGCGGCGCGCCCGGCGGGCGGCCGGCCGCTGGATCCGCGGCTGGG
>DATKBU010000160.1:0-19340 GCA_035513815.1 Egibacteraceae bacterium | reverse complement strand
TGAACCCGCGCGTGTCGCGCTCCTCCGCGCTGGCCTCGAAGGCCACAGGGTTCCCTATCGCCAAGATCGCTGCGCTGCTGGCCGTCGGCTACACCCTGGACGAGATCCCCAACGACATCACGCGCGAGACGCTGGCCGCGTTCGAGCCGTCGATCGACTATGTGGTGACGAAGATCCCGCGATTCGCATTCGAGAAGTTCCCCGAGGCCGACGCTGAGCTGACCACGCGGATGAAGAGCGTCGGCGAGGTCATGGCGATCGGGCGGACCTTCACCGAGTCGCTCGGCAAGGCCCTGCGCTCGCTGGAGAACGGCGGGATCGGGCTGGTCGGGGAGTCCGCCGGGGAGGCCGGCACGGACGCCGAGCTCGAGGCCGCGCTGCGCACGCCGCACGACGGGCGCCTGCACGCCGCCGACATCGCCTTGGAGCGCGGCTGGGGTGTGGAGCGGGTCTCCGAGCTCACCGGCTATGACCCCTGGTTCACCGATCAGCTGCTGGCAGTCGTCGAGGTGCGCGCCGAGGTGCGCGCGGCCGGCGACCTCGCGGGCCTCGGCGATGCGCTGCTGCGGCGCGCCAAGCGAGCCGGGATGAGCGACGCGGCGCTGGCTCGGCTGCTGGGCGCAGACGAGGCCGAGGTGCGCGCCAGGCGCTCGGCCTCCGGCATCATCCCGGTGTTCAAGACCGTGGACACCTGCGCCGCTGAATTCGACGCGCACACGCCCTACCACTACTCGACCTACGAGGAAGAGACCGAGGTCAGAGCCTCGGATCGGCCCAAGGTGATGATCCTGGGGTCGGGGCCCAACCGGATCGGCCAGGGCATCGAGTTCGACTACTGCTGCGTGCACGCGGTGTTCGCGCTGGAGGAGGCGGGCTTCGAGACCATCATGGTCAACTGCAACCCGGAGACCGTCTCGACCGACTATGACACCGCCGACCGGCTGTACTTCGAGCCGCTGACCCTGGAAGACGTGCTGGCCGTCTGGGAGGCGGAGCGGGCGGGCGGGAACCTGGTCGGCGCGCTGGTGCAGCTGGGCGGGCAGACCCCGCTGAAGCTGGCGCGCGAGCTGGAGGCCAACGGCGTTCGGATCCTGGGCACGCCGCCGGAGGCGATCGACCTGGCCGAGGACCGCGGGCGGTTCTCCGCGCTGCTGGACGATCTCGGGATCGCCCAGCCACCGGGCGGGATCGCCACGTCGGTGGATGAGGCGCTCGCGATCGCCGAGCGCATCGGCTTCCCGGTGCTCGTGCGGCCCTCCTATGTCCTGGGCGGGCGCGCGATGGAGATCGTCTACACCCCCGAGCGGATGCAGGCGTGGCTGGCGGCGAACGCTGCCGAGGGGCCGGTGCTGGTCGACAAGTTCCTCGAGGGGGCGGTCGAGGTCGACGTCGACGCGGTCTACGACGGTCGGGAGCTGTTCGTCGGCGGGATCATGGAGCACATCGAGGAAGCCGGCGTGCACTCCGGCGACTCGGCCTGCGTGATCCCTCCCTACACCTTGGGGCGCGGGCAACTGGGGCAGCTGCGCGAGTACACCGAGGCGATCGCGTCCGCGCTGGGCACGCGTGGGCTCGTCAACGTCCAGTTCGCCATCAAGGACGAGGTCATCAGCGTGCTGGAGGCCAATCCGCGCGCCAGCCGGACGGTTCCGTTCGTCTCCAAAGCCACCGGGGTGCCGCTGGCCAAGGCCGCGGCGCGCATCATGGTGGGCGCCACGTGCGAGGACCTGCGATCGGAGGGATTGCTCTCCGAGGGCGACGCCGTCACCGGGCCGGCGCTGCCCCATGTGGCGGTCAAGGAAGCCGTGCTGCCGTTCAACCGCTTCCCCGGGGTTGACACCAGGCTCGGCCCGGAGATGCGCTCGACCGGCGAGGTCATGGGCATCGACGCCGACTTCGGCGTGGCGTTCGCCAAGAGCCAGGCAGGGACCGGCGCGATGGTGCTCCCGACGAAGGGAACGGTCTTCGCCTCGATCGCGAATCGCGACAAGCGCGCGATGATCTTCCCGGTCAAGCGCCTCGCCGAGCTGGGATTCACCGTCCTCGCGACGGAGGGCACGGCCGAGATGCTGCGCCGCGCCGGCGTCGCCGCCGAGGTCGTCACGAAGTTCAGCGAAGGCAGCCCGAATGTGGTGGATCGCATCATCGCGCGCGACATCGACCTGGTGCTGAACACCCCGCGAGGCAGCGGGCCGCGCGCGGACGGCTACGAGATCAGGACCGCCGCGGTGAACAACGGGATCCCGTGCATCACGACGCTGTCGGGGATTCTGGCAGTGATCCAGGGCATTGAGGCGCTGCGGGCGAACTCGGTCGGGGTGGCCAGCTTGCAGGAGTATCACGCCGCGCTCGGCCGCTCCCCGGCTAGCGCTCAAGAAGCCGAAGGCGTGAGCGCCCCAGCTAGAGTGACCGCCCAGGGCCAGGCGTCGGGCCCCCGCCCCGCAGGAGAGCCAGTGTGAGCGGAGTCGTCACCAAGGGGTCGACCTCGACCCTGCAGGGCCGGGGCGAAGGCCCCCTGCGCGGGATGTGCGAGGTGCTGGCCGCGCGCCGGATCGGGGCCTATCACTCGCTGACGTTTGTCGCGCCCGAGATGGCGCAGCGCTCCGAGCCCGGCCAGTTCGTGTCGCTCGGCGTCGACGCGGCGGGCGCCGTCCTGCGACGGCCCTTCTCGATCTTCGCCGTCAGCCGCCACGGGCCCTGGGCGGGGACCATCGAAGTCGTGTTCGACGTGGTCGGGCCGGGCACCCAATGGATGTCGACGCTGGCCAAGCACGACGTCGCCGACATGGTGGGGCCGCTCGGCCGGCCGTTCCCGCTGCCGCAGCACCCGGTCAGCTGCCTGCTGGTCGGCGGCGGCTACGGCGCGGCGCCGCTGCTGTTCCTGGCGCAGGTGCTGCAGCAGCGAGGTCTGCGCGTGGACATGGTGCTCGGCGCCGCCACGCAGGAGCGGATCTTCAACCCGATCGAGGCCAAGCGCCTGTCCGCGAGCGCGGTGTTCACCACCGAGGACGGCTCGCTGGGCACCCAAGGCGTCGTCACCGACGTCATGGACCGCGTCATCGAGACATCCGGCACGGGCGTCATCTACTCGTGCGGCCCGATGCCGATGCTGGCCGCCGTCGCCGGGGTAGCGCGGGACCGCGAGATCCCCTGCCAGGTCGCCGTCGAGGAGGCCATGGCCTGCGGGGTGGGGGTGTGCTGGACCTGCGTGCTTCCGTACCAGCGCAAGGGGCATGTCGAGAACGTGCGCGCCTGCATCGACGGACCGGTATTCAACGGCGCGCGCATCGCGTGGGATCAGCTGCGGACCGGTGGCGGGAGATCATCGGACGCCGCCATGGCTGAGGAGGGCAAGAAGCGGTGAGCGCCCCGGTCACGTCGCCCTCGCCGAACGCGGCGCTGCGCCCCGAGAAGGTCGACCTGCGGGTCGACCTGGGGCCGGTCCAGTTGCCCAACCCGATCGTCACCGCCAGCGGCTGCTTCGCAAGCGGCCGAGAGATCGACCGGTTCTTCGACGTCTCGCGGCTTGGCGCGGTGGTCGTCAAGTCCCTCACGCTCGAGCCGCGCGCGGGCCTTCCCACCCCGAGGATGGCGGAGACCGCCAGCGGCATGCTCAACGCCATCGGCTTGCAGAATCCCGGGATCGACCATTGGCTGGCCCACGACCTGCCGTGGCTGAACGCGCACAAGGTGCGGACGATCGTGAGCATCGCCGGCAAGACGGCGCACGAGTACCGCCAGCTCGCAGAGCGCCTCCGCGGGGCGGAAGGGGTGATCGCCATCGAGGCGAACATCTCCTGCCCCAACGTGGAGGACCGCGACATCGTGTTCGCCTGCCGGGAGGCCTCGACGAAGGAGGCGATCCAGCAGGTCACCCGCGTCGCGACCGTCCCGGTGCTGGCCAAGCTGACGCCCGACGTCACCGACATCGTCTCGATCGCCCGCACCGCGGCGCAGGCCGGGGCGGTGGGCGTCAGCGTGATCAACACGCTGCTGGGCATGGCGATCGACGTGAACACGATGCGCCCCAAGCTGGCAGCCGTCACCGGCGGGCTGAGCGGGCCGGCCATCAAGCCGGTCGCGATCCGCGCGGTCCATCAGATCCACCAGGCGCTTCCTGACCTGCCCATCATCGGCATGGGGGGCGCGCGCAGCGTCGAGGACGTGGTCGAGTTCATCCTCGCCGGCGCCAGCGCCGTCGCGATCGGCACCGCGACCTTCAGCAACCCGATGATCACCTCGGAGCTGCTCGACGAGCTGCCGCGCTGGCTGGCGGCTCGGGGCATCAAGCGGGTGGCGGATCTGCGCGGGGCGGTGAAGGCGTGACGCCGAGAGCGCCGGATTGCGCGCCGCTCCAGTTGCGTGCGTCTGTGTTCACCCGTGAGCGGGAATGCACGCAACCGGGTCCCGGCGGCGCGGTCGCGCTGGTCGGGGGCGATCGGTGAACGCGATGAACCCGCTGATCGTGGCGCTGGACACCACGGATCTGGTCCGGATCCGGTCACTGGCTGGCGCGCTGGCGCCCCACGTCGGCGGGCTGAAGATCGGGCTGGAGGCCTACACGGCGCTGGCCGCCCAGGCGGTCGCAGCCGCCGCGGCCGGTGAGGTCCCTGTGTTTCTCGACCTCAAGCTGCACGACATCCCCAACACCGTTGCGGGCGCCGCGGCCGCGGCCGCAGGGCTGGGCGTAGACCTGCTCACGGTCCACGCATCAGGAGGCGCCGAGATGGTCGCCGCGGCGGTGAAGGCCGCGCCGGACGTCAAGATCCTTGGGGTCACCGTGCTGACCAGCCTCGACGACGCCGCGCTGGCCGAGGTCGGCCAGCCCTCGGCGGCCGCGCAGGTCCCCCGGCTAGCCGCCCTCGCGATCGACGCCGGCGCCGCCGGGATCGTGTGCGCGCCCCCTGACATCGCCGCCGTCCGGGCCGTGATCGGCGACGGACCGCTGGTCGTGACCCCGGGGATCCGCCCGGCAGGGGCCGCGCTCGGCGACCAGCGGCGAGTGGCTACTCCGGCGCAGGCTCTGGCCGCGGGCGCAGACCGGCTCGTGATCGGACGGCCGATCACGGCCGCGGACGATCCGGTGGCAGCGACTCGACAGATCCTGGAGGAACTCGGCTTCGATGACTGACCGCGATGACCTGGCCCGCCGCATCTACACGACATCGCACCTGACGGGGGAGTTCACCCTGCGGTCCGGCGCGGTCAGCAGCCAGTACTTCGACAAGTATCTGTTCGAGGCCGACCCCAGGCTGCTCGCGGACATCGCTGCCGCGCTCGGCGGCCTCGTGCCGCCAGGCGCCGAGGCGCTCGCCGGCCTGGAGCTGGGCGGTGTGCCGATCGCCACGATGCTGTCCCAGGTCACAGGGCTGCCGGCGCTGTTCGTGCGCAAGGAGGCCAAGACCTACGGGACCTGCAAGCTGGCCGAGGGCGGCGAGGTCGCCGGCCGGCGGCTGGTCGTGGTGGAGGACGTCGTCACGTCCGGCGGCCAGGTCATCGCATCGTGCGCCGACCTGCGCGAGCGCGGCGCCGAGGTCCTCGCGGTGCTGTGCGTCATCGACCGTGAAGCCGGCGGCGTCGACGCCCTTGCCGCGAATGACCTGGCCCTGCGGCCGCTGTTCACGATGAGCGAGCTGGCGCGCGCGGCGAGCGCAACTACGCGCTTTGCGTAGCCAGTCCGGCGACCGTCCGCCGAATCGGCGTTGACCCCTGCCGCGATGGCTATAGGATGCGGACTCGCCGACGCACTCCCACATCCGAAACTGCGGCGGCTCGCGTCGGGACCAACGGGTGGTGCGGCGCGGACGAGGTAATTGGAGGTTCCATGCCCCTGCCGGAGCTTGATGATGAGTCGCGCCGCCAGGCCCTCGAAAAGGCTGCGGAGGCCCGCAAGGTGCGCGCGGAGCTGAAGCAGCAGCTCAAGGCCGGCGAGATCGACTTCGCCGAGGTGCTGCGCCGCGCTGGCGAGAGCGAAGTGGTCGGCAAGACGAAGGTCTCCGCAGTTTTGGAGTCGCTTCCAAAGGTGGGAAAGGTCCGGGCTCGGCGGCTGATGGAGCGCTTGGACATCTCCCCATCCCGGCGGATCAGAGGACTGGGCGCCAATCAGCGCGAGAAGCTTCTGAACGCGTTCAACAGCGAGCAGCGCTGAGCAGTCGCCTCTATGTGATCAGCGGCCCGAGCGGTGTCGGCAAGGGCACGGTGGTCGCTGCGCTGCGCCAGCGGATGCCGCAGGTGCGCGTCACCGTCTCGGCGACAACGCGCGCGCCGCGGCCGGGCGAGGTTGACGGCGTCCACTACCACTTCCTCGATGATGCGGCGTTCGACGCCCTCGTCGAGTCCGGCGGCTTCCTGGAATGGGCGATGTTCGCCGGCAACCGCTACGGCACGCCCTGGTCCTCGGTCGAGGACGCACGCACTGCCGACGGCCCCGTCGTGCTGGAGATCGAGGTCCAAGGCGCCCGCCAGGTTCGCCAGCGCATTCCCGACGCAGTGCTGATCCTGCTCGCGCCCCCGTCGGTCCAGGCGCTCGCCGAGCGCCTGGCTGGGCGCGGCACCGACAATGTGGAAACGGTCGCGGACCGGCTGCGCATCGCCGAGTGGGAGCTGGCCCAGGCGGACGACTTCGACCACGTGGTCGTCAACGATCTCCTCGACGACGCCGTCGAGGAGATCGCTCGTATACTTGGCGCTGCGGCGCCTTCGCCGCCCTAGCAGCGCGCGGCCTGACCGCGCTTTCGTCTCGGGGAGTGATCCGTCATCGCCACCATCGATGAACTGCTGTCCAAGGTCGACAGCAAGTACACGCTCGTCCATCTCGCCGCGCGCCGGGCCCGTGAGATCAACGCCTACTACCACTCGCTGGGCGAGGGCCTCGGTCAGTACACGCCGCCGCTCGTGGATGAGGGATCGAACAAGCCGCTGTCGATCGCGCTTGAGGAGATCGCCGCCGAGAAGATCATTCCGCAGTACGCCAGCGACGCGCGCCAGGCCGCTGAGGAGCTGTTCGGATCCGAGGAGGACGCCGAGGTCGTGGCGCTCGCAGGGGAGAGCCAGCCCGACGACTCGGCTGCGGATGAGGACGCCGTCGACGACGTCGAGGGCTCGTAGCGCCGTGCCCGCCGCGGGCGAGCTGTCGGGCCGCTACGTGCTCCTCGGGGTCTCAGGCGGCATCGCGGCGTACAAGGCGGCCTCGCTCGCTCGCGCGCTGATCCGAGGCGGCGCGACCGTGCAGGCGATCCTCACGCAAAGCGCTGCGCAGTTCATCGGGCCGGCCACCTTCGAGGGCCTGACCGGGCGCTCGGCGCACCACGACGCTTTCTCTCAGCCGGAGCGCATTCTGCACGTCGAATTCGCCCGTGAGGCCGACGTCGCCGTCTTCGCGCCCGCGACAGCGAATCTGCTCGCCAAATTCGCCCACGGACTCGCCGATGACCTGGTCACCAGCACATTCGCCTGCCTCACGTGCCCGGTGGTGATCGCTCCGGCGATGCACACCGAGATGTGGCTGCACCCGGCGACGCAGGCCAATGTCGAGCTGCTGGTCCGCCGCGGCGCCCGCATCGTCGGCCCCGCCGAGGGCGATCTCGCCGGCGGCGACATCGGGCCAGGGCGCCTCGCCGACGAAGACGACATCCTGACCGAGATCGCCCGCGGCGTCGGACGGACCTCGGCGCCGCACGGGCACGCACTCGGTGGCCGGCGCGTCGTGGTGACCGCTGGCGGCACGCGCGAGCCGATCGATCCGGTGCGCTTCATCGGCAATCGCTCCAGCGGCAAGATGGGCTACGCCCTGGCCGCTGAGGCCGCCCGCCGCGGGGCGCTGGTCGATCTGGTCAGCGCGCCGACGCACCTGGCGGATCCGCCAGGCGTGACGATCCACCGCGTCGAGACGGCGCTGCAGATGCGCGACGCCGTGCTGGGGCTGGCCGAGAAGGCCGACGTGATCATCAAGGCTGCCGCCGTCGCCGACTTCCGCCCCACCGCCTACCACCAGCAGAAGCTGAAGAAGGGCGCCGACGACTTCACCAGCGTCACGCTCGAGCGCAACCCCGACATCCTCGCTGAGCTCGGCGAGGCCAAGAACGGGCGCCTGCTGGTCGGCTTCGCCGCCGAGACGGATCTGGAAGAGGAGCGCGGGCGCGAGAAGCTGCATCGCAAGGGCCTGGATCTGATCGTGATCAACCGGGTGGACATGGCAGACGCGGGGTTCGCCGTCGATACCAACCGAGCAGTGCTGCTGACCGCCGACGGCGAGCGCACCGAGGTCCCGCTGACGACGAAGGCAGAGCTGGCGGCCGTCATCTGCGACCAGATCGACGGGCTGCTGGCCCGAGGCTGAACCGGGAGTGGCGGGCTGCGGGTTCCGGTTAGACTGCCCCGGCCGCCGCAGACGAAAGGATCCTGAAGCTTTATGACTCGCAGCTGGCTGTTCACATCCGAATCCGTCACCGAAGGGCATCCCGACAAGGTGGCGGATCAGATCTCCGACGCCGTGCTGGACGAGGTTCTGGCCAACGACCCGGATCCTGATGCGTGCCGGGTGGCCTGCGAGACCATGGTCACGACCGGGCTCATCGTCGTGGCGGGCGAGATCACCACCCAGACTTATGTCGACATCGCTCGGATCGCGCGGGACACGATCACTGGGATCGGCTACGACCGCGCCAGCTCGGGGTTCGACGGCAACACCTGCGGCGTGCTCGTCGCGATCGATGAGCAGTCCCCCGACATCGCCGGCGGAGTCGACAAGTCCTGGGAGCTGCGCGAGGCGGGCGCGCAGGACGACGCCATGGACACGCTCGGGGCGGGCGATCAGGGGATGATGTTCGGCTACGCGTGCCGTGAGACAGACGCACTCATGCCGATGCCGATCCACCTCGCCCACCGCCTGGCTGAATCCCTCGCGGGCGTGCGCAAGTCCGGTGCCGTGCCCTACCTGCGGCCCGACGGCAAGACCCAGGTCACCGTCGAGTACGAGGGCAACACGCCGGTGCGCCTGACGCGCATCCTGATCTCCACACAGCATCAGCCCGACATCGACACTGCCACGCTGCTGCGCCCCGATCTGATCGAGCACGTCGTCGCGCCGACCGTGCCCGACGGCCTGGAATGGGATCCGGACGCCGTGCTGGTGAATCCCAGCGGCCGTTTCGAGCTCGGCGGGCCGCAGGCCGACGCCGGTCTGACGGGGCGGAAGATCATCGTCGACACCTACGGCGGCATGGCGCGGCACGGGGGCGGCGCGTTCAGCGGGAAGGACTCGACGAAGGTCGACCGCTCGGCGGCGTACGCGGCCCGCTGGGCGGCCAAGACGATTGTCGCCGCCGGCCTCGCCGACAGGGCCGAACTGCAGGTCGCGTATGCGATCGGCGTCGCCCACCCGGTGTCGATGAGCCTGGAGACGTTCGGGACTGAGACGCACGACCCAGAGAAGATCCTCGCAGGGGTCCGGGAGGTCTTCGACCTGCGGCCGGCGGCGATCATCCGCGACCTCGGACTGCGGCGGCCGATCTTCCGGCCGACTGCCGCCTACGGGCACTTCGGCCGTGAAGGCGATGGCTTCTCGTGGGAGTCGACCAGCCGCGCCGATGATCTCCGCAGCGCCGCCGGCGCCTGAGCTGGCCCAGCCTGCGGCGCCGCAGTACGCCCGCGTCATCGTTGACGTCGCGCCGGCTCACTTGGATCGGCCGTTCGACTACCTGATCCCCGATGGTCAACCGCTGGCGCTCGGCCAGCGGGTGCGGGTGAGCTTCGCGGGCCGCCGCCGCACCGGCTGGGTGGTCGGCCTCGCCGACGCGCCGCAGACCGACCCGTCGCGGGTCCGCCCGATCCTCGACGTCCAGGGCGAGACCCAATGGTTCGACGCAGAGGACCTTCGGCTGTTCCGGTGGGTCGCTCAGCGCTATGCCGGAACCCTCGCGGATGTGCTGCGGCACGCGCTCCCGCCGCGGATCGCAGCGGTCGAGCGCGCGACGTCGGGCTGGTCGGCGCCTGCGGCGATCGCCCCGGCCGAGCGCCCGCCCTGTCCGGTGAGCGCGTGGCGGCCTTATGCCGCGTCCGCCATGCTCAAGGCCGCCGCCGGGGGCGGCGGGGCCTTCCACTTCCGGGCGCTGCGGGGCGACGATCGCGCCGCGATGGCCGCGGACCTGGTGGCGCGCTGTCTCGCCGGGGGGCGCTCGGCGGTCGTGCTGGCGCCCGACCCGTCGTCCCCGGTGACCGAGGCGGCCCTCGCGGTGGCCGGCGACGCCGGCGCTGATCTGCGCGGCGAGCCCGCTGCCCGCCTGCGCGCGTTCCTGCGCGCTCGCGCCGGTCACGCGCGAGTCGCCGTCGGCGAGCGGGCGGGCGTCTTCGCTCCCGTGCGCGATCTCGGCCTCGTCGTCGTGGACGACGAGGCCAATCCCGCCTTCAAGGAGCGTCGCAGCCCGCGCCACAATGCGCGCGAGGTCGCCCTGGCGCGAAGCCGCATGGCGGGGGCCGCCTGTGTGCTGCTCGGTGACCTGCCCAGTGCTCGGGTGTGGCGGCTGATCGCGGACGGGCACGTTGCGGCGGTGCGCGCAGATCGCGCGACCGAGCGCGACCGCGCCCCTCTGGTCGAAGTCGCAGACCTGTCCGATCCCCGCCCGGGAGCGCGGCGCGCCCGCCTGGCGCAGCGGACCGCCCAGGCGCTGTCCAGCGTGGTCCGCGACGGCGGTGCCGCGGTGGTGCTCGCCGCGCGGGGCGGGCAGGGGGCGGCGCTCGCGTGCCGCGGGTGCGGGCGCCGTCTGCTGTGCCCCGTGTGCGACGGGTCCCTGCGCCCCGCGCGCGAGCCGGTCGAGCCGGAGGCCGCCTGGCAGTGCCCCACCTGCAGCTTCGAGGGGCCGGCCTTCGCATGCCCGGACTGCGGCGAGCAGCGCACCGCCCCGCTGGCCGCGGGGGCGGGCAGGCTCGCACAGGAGCTGGCGCGGAGCCATCCCCGGGCAGAGGTCGCGCGCATGGAGGGCTTCGACGCGACCGGGCCGCAGTCCAGGCCGGCGATCGCGGTGATGACCCGGGGCAGCGTGGTGACTCGGCCGGCCTGGCTCGCCGGCCAGGACGCCGATGTGACGGTGATCCCTGACGCTGACGCCATGCTCGGGCGGGCGACGCTGGATGCCGGCGAGGATGCGCTCAGGCTCTGGCTGGCCGCGGGGCACTGGAGCCGGCGCATCGTCGCCCAGACTCGCGATCCTCGCCATCCAGCGGTCCAGGCGCTGGTGCGCTGGGATCCCGACGGGTACTGGCGGGCGGAAGCGGAGCGCCGCGCCGCGCTGGGATACCCTCCCGCTCGGTCGCTGGTCAGGATCACCGCGCCAGTCGCGGACGCCCAGGACATCGTCCGCTCGCTGCGCAAGGCGCTGCCTGCGGCCGATGAGGTGCTGGGCCCGGACCTGGACGGCGGCGCCGTAGTGAAGTCTTTGGATCTGCGCGGCACGCTGGACGCTTTGGCGCCGCTGCGACAGGACTGGGCGAGGGATGATCGCAAGGTGCGCACGGACGTCGATCCCCTTGAGGGCTGACCGACAGGAGATCAGAGCATGGCGCTGATGGGGATCCGGCGCTTCGGCGACCCCGTGCTGCGCGAGCGCGCGGGCGAAGTCGCCACGTTCGACGAGGCGCTCGCCCGCCTGGCCGACGACATGCTGGAGACCATGCGGGCGGCCAGCGGGGTCGGGCTGGCCGCCAACCAGGTGGGCGTGCTCAAGCGTCTGTTCACGTGGGACGGCGGCGAAGGCGAGCACGGGGCGGCCGTCAACCCTGTGATCCTGGAGACCTCTGAAGAGGTGCAGGAAGGCGACGAGGGCTGCCTGTCGTTCCCCGGCCTGTTCTATCCGAACACCCGCCCGCTGCGCGCGCGAATCAGGGCGGCCGATGTTCACGGCGAGGAGCGGGAGCTGATCGGAGAAGGTCTGCTGGCCCGCGTCTTCCTCCATGAGATCGACCATCTGAACGGGATCCTGTTCATCGACCATCTCGCGCGCCACGACCGCAAGGACGCGATGCGCCGGATCCGCTCGGGGGAGCTCGAGCGGCCCGGCGCGCCCGGCGCGCACGCCGGCGAGCCGGCCCTGTAGCGGTGCGGATCGCCTTCTTCGGGACCCCCGCGCCAGCGGTTCCCTCGCTGGAGGCCTTTCTGGACGACCCGGCGATCGAGGTCGCAGCGGTCGTCACGAATCCAGACCGGCCGAGCGGCCGCGGGCACCGGGTGGCGCCCCCGCCGGTGAAAGCCGCGGCTGCCGCCGCCGGCGCTGCGGTGTGGCAGCCCGTGCGGCCGCTGGATGTCGTGGAGGATCTCCGCGATCTGCGCCTCGACGCCTGCGCCGTGGTGGCTTATGGCGCGCTGCTGCCGCCGGGAGTGCTCGCGGCGGGAGGGCGCGGCTTCGTCAACCTGCATTTCTCGCTCTTGCCGTCGTGGCGCGGCGCCGCGCCGGTCCAGCACGCGATCCTGCACGGCGACGAGGAAACCGGCGTCAGCTGCTTCGTGCTGGACGAGGGAATGGACACCGGCCCGGTCCTGTCTCGGCTGGCGACCCCGATCCTTCAAGGCGAGACCGCAGGCGAGCTGACGGCGCGCCTTGCCGCCGTCGGCGCGCCACAGCTGGTGGCGGCGGTGCGCGGGCTCGTCGACGGCTCGATGACCGCCCAGCCCCAGGACCACGAACTCGCCACGTACGCCCCGAAGATCCGTCCCGAGGACGCTGCGCTGACCTGGGAGGCTCCGGCGCAGGCGGTCGAGCAGGCGGTCCGTGCGTTCAACCCCGCGCCCGGAGCGCACACGACACTCGACGGGCAGCGGCTGAAGGTTCATCGCGGCACTGTCGTCGACGCCGGCGGCCCACCTGGGGCGATCGTCGGCGTCGACCGGCGGGGGCCGGTGGTCGCCTGCGGCCGGGGCGGCCTGGTCCTGCTCGAGGTGCAGCCGGCCGGCAAGGCGCGCATGGACGGCGTCGCGTTCGCAAACGGATACCGGCCTGAAGGCAAGCGGCTCGGAGCGGGCCCGCATGGAGCCTGACCGCCAGGGCGAGGGCCTTCCGCGCGGCGTCGAGTCGCGCCTGGCGGCCTACAAGGCGCTGCGCCGCGTCCACGCGACCGGCGCCTGGTCGGTCCAGGCCGTCGACTCAGTCCTGGCCACTGCCCCGCTCGACGCTCGCGACCGGGCGTTCGCCGCCAGCCTCGCCTATGAGACACTGCGCTGGCAGGGCACGCTGGACTGGGCTCTGCGCCAGGCGCTGAACCGGCCCATCGAGGGCGTGCAGCCCGAGCTGGTGGACATTCTGCGCCTCGGGGCCTGGCAGCTACTGCGCTCCGGCGCCCCCGACTCGGCCGCGGTTGGCACCTGCGTCGACGTGGCCCGCGTCGAGGTGGGGCCCCAGGCCACCGGGTTCGTCAACGGCGTGCTGCGGGGCCTCGCCCGCCGCAAGGCGCAGCTTCCGTGGCCCGCCGAGAGCACCGACCACGGGCTCGGACTGGCGCTGGGCTACCCCGAATGGGTGGTCGCCTCGGCGCGCGAGCGCTTCGGCGATCGCGCGCGGGCGGTGCTGGAGGCCGGCAACGTCGCGCCGGGCGTCACACTGCGAGCGGTTGGCGATCGGGACGCGCTGATCGCGGAGCTTCGCGCGCAGGGCGTGCCTGCGGAGGCCGGCGCGGCCGCCGCCGAGGCCGTGCGGGCGCCAGGCGCGTACCCCGCCGAGCTGCCCAGCGTGGCCGAAGGCCGGGCGGTCGTGCAGGACGAAGCGTCGATGCTTGTCGCGCACGCGGTCATCGCGGGCCTTGACGCGGCGCACCAGCCCTGGAAGGTGCTCGAGGTGGCGGCCGCCCCCGGGGGCAAGGCCGCGCACCTCGCGCTCATGGGAGCCTGGGTGGCGGGCGGCGATCTGCGGCACTCGCGTGCCCGGATGGTCGCAGCGACCGCTGCACGGCTGGGCGTCGAGTCGAACGTGGCCGCCGTCGCCGCGGACGGGCTGCGCCCGCCATGGCGGCGCGGCGCCTTCGACGCGGTGCTCCTCGACGCGCCCTGCACCGGCTTGGGAGTGGTCCGCCGCCGCCCGGAGCTGCGCTGGCGCCGGGCCGCGGACGACCCGCAGCGCCTCGCCGCGCTGCAGCTGGGCCTGCTCGATGCGTCGGCGGACCTCGTGCGCCCCGGGGGCTGGCTCGTCTACAGCGCGTGCACGTGGACGACGGCTGAGACCCTCGGCGTCGCCACGGCGTTCGCCGCTGCGCGGGGCGACCGCTTCGCGGCCGAGCCGCTCGACGGGGCCCTGGCGGGCGCCGGGATGCGATTTGCCTCGGATCCGGGGACCCAGCTCGCGCCCGACCGCGACGGCACCGACGGGATGTACGTGTGCGGCTTCAGGGCGTCCTGAGCGGGCGCCGGGCGCCGCGGGTCGCGACCCGTTACTCTACGAGGGCGGGAATCACGGCCGAGGGGGGTCAGCGGCCAGGAGGCATCACGTGGCAGATCTGATTCTTGTTGCGGACAACGAGCCGGACATCCTCCGGTTCGTTGAAGTGAACCTGCGCCTCGAGGGCTTCGCCGTCATCACCGCGGCCGACGGGCAGGAGGCCCTTGAGCAGGCGTTCGAGACGCAGCCTGCGCTTGTGGTGCTGGACGTGATGATGCCGAAGATGGACGGGCTCGAGGTCTGCCGGCGCCTGCGCGCCGACCCGCGCACGCAGAATGTTCCGATCATCATCTTGACCGCCAAGGCCTTGCCGGCCGACAAGGTGGTCGCCTTCACCGCGGGCGCGGACGACTATGTCCTCAAGCCGTTCGACCCCAGCGAGCTGGTCGCGCGCGTGCGCACCACGCTGCGCCGCTCGTGGGATCTGCGAGCCACCTCGCCGCTGACTGGGCTGCCGGGCAATCATCAGATCACCCGCCATCTGGTCCAGCGGCTTGAGGAGGGAGAGCCGCTGGCGGTGGTGTACGCGGATCTCAACGACTTCAAGGCCTACAACGACTACTACGGCTTCGTGCGCGGCGACGACGTGATCACCCTGGCCGCCGACATCTGTCAGGACGCGCTGCGCGAGCACGCCGGCGACGACGCGTTCCTCGGCCATGTGGGCGGCGATGATCTGATGTTCATGTGCCATCCGGAGCACGTCACCGCGGTCTGCGAGGCGATCATCGACGGGTTCGACCGCAGGGTGCAGGCGCTGTACGACCCCGACGACCTCGACCGCGGCTATATCGAGGTGCGCGACCGGCAGGGCGAGATGCGCCGCTTCCCGCCGGTCTCCATCGCGCTGGGAGTCGCTACGTCGGAGCGGCGGCAGTTCATCGATCATCGCGAGGTCATCGAGGTCGCGGGCGAGATGAAGTCGTATCTGAAGCAGAAGCGCCGTTACTCGTCGTATGCCATCGACGGTCGCACCGATGAGGCCGAAGAGCGCCAGGAGCTCTCGTCGGCTGGCGGCGCGCAGGTGTGACGCAGGCCGGCGCAGGCGGGGATGCCTCCCTGTCCGAAGACGAGCGCTGGATGCACCGGGCACTGCAGCTCGCCGAGCGCGCCCGGTGGCACGCATCCCCGAACCCGGCCGTCGGGTGCGTGCTCGTCGTCGGAGGCCAGGTCGTGGGCGAGGGGTTCACCGGTCCTCCCGGGCACGCCCATGCCGAGGCGGCTGCCCTCGCGGTGGCCGGCGGGCGGGCCGCCGGAGCGACCGCCTACGTCACGTTGGAGCCGTGCGACCACGTCGGGCGCACGGGCCCCTGCACCGAGGCGCTGCTCGCCGCCGGAGTGGCGCGGGTCGTCGCCGCGACGCAGGATCCAGCGTCGCCGGGCGGCCTGGATCGATTGCGCGGTCTGGGAGTCCGCACGCAGCTCGGGGTTTTGGAGGATCGGGCTCGCCGTCAGAACGAGGCGTTCTTCCACAGCATCGAGACCGGGCTGCCGTTCGTGCTGGTCAAAGCCGCCATCAGCGTGGATGGGCGCATCGCCGCCGCCGACGGGACGTCGCAGTGGCTCACAGGGGTGTCCGCGCGCCAGCGCGTGCATGAGCTGCGCGCCGAGGTCGACGCCGTGCTGGTCGGATCCGGCACGGTCCTGGCCGACGATCCGTCGCTGACCTGCAGGCTGCCGGATTATGAGGGGCTCCAGCCGCTGCGCGTGGTGCTCGACGGCCGCGCGCGCATCGACGGTCGCCGCAGGGTCTGCGACGGTCAGGCGCCCACCCTGGTCTTCACCAGACCGAGCGCCTCCAGCGGCGCTTCGCCGGCGTCGGGCGCCCCCGGGGTGGAGGTCGTGGAGCTGCCGAGCGGTCCGGACGGCGGTGTCGACCTGCACTTGGTGCTGAAGGAGCTGTCCGCGCGGGAGGTCCGCAGCGTGCTGGTCGAGGGCGGATCTCGTGTGATCACGTCGATCCTCGGCGCTGGGCTGTGCGACAAGCTAGTGCTGCACATCGCGCCGCTGCTCCTCGGCGACGCCGGTCGCCCGCTGCTCGCCGGCGGCCCGCCGACCCTGGCCGCCGCGGTTCGCTACCAGTTGGACCAAGTGACGCAGGCGGAGGATGATCTCATCGTCACGCTGTACCCGAGAGGATGAGCTCGATGTTCATTGGCATCGTTGAGGAGCTGGGACTCGTCCGGGAGATCGCGCGGCGGCCACCGGGGGCGCACCTGCGCCTCGGGTGCCGGACTGTCATCGAGGACCTCGCGGTGGGCGACTCGATCAGCGTCAACGGCTGCTGCCTCACCGCGATCGAGGTCAGCGGCGATCAGTTCACGGCCGAGATCATGGGCGAGACGCTGGAGCGGACCGCCCTGGGAGCGCTGCGGACGGGCGCGGCGGTCAACCTCGAGCGAGCGGCGCGGCTGGACGCCCGGATCGGGGGGCACGTCGTCCAAGGGCACGTCGACGGCGTCGGCGTGGTCCTCGCTGTGGACCAGAAGGATGAATGGGCGATCCTGACCTGCTCGCTGCCTGCCGAGCTGGGGATCTATGTCGTCGAGAAGGGATCCATCGCCGTTGACGGCGTGTCGCTCACGGTCATGAGCGTCGACGATGGTCACTTCCGGGTCGGCCTGATCCCGCACACGCTGGCGGCGACGACGCTGGGGCGCATGGCCGTCGGCGACATGGTCAATCTCGAAGCCGACGTCGTGGGCAAGTATGTTGAGCGGATGGTGCGCGGCGGCGTCGAAACGCCGTATCGCCCGCAATAGGGAGCCACATGTTCGCAGAGATACCGGAAGCCGTCGCCGCGATCGCGCGCGGCGAGATGGTCATCGTCGTCGACGACGCCGACCGCGAGAACGAGGGCGACCTGATCATGGCCGCCGAGAAGGTGACGCCCGAGGCGATCGCCTTCATGGTGCGCCACACCAGCGGCGTCGTGTGCGTGCCGATGCTCCGTGAGCGCCTGGATCAGCTCGATCTGCAGCTCATGGTCGCGCGCAACTCCGAATCGCTGCAGACGGCCTTCACCGTCTCGGTGGACGCGATGACGGGCACGACGACCGGGATCTCGGCGGGCGACCGGGCGGCGACGGTGCTGGCTTTGGTCGATCCGAAGACGCGCCCGGTGGATCTCGCGCGGCCCGGCCACGTATTTCCGCTGCGCTACGCCGAGGGCGGGGTGCTGAGGCGGCCCGGCCACACTGAGGCGGCAGTCGACTTGGCACGGCTTGCGGGGCTCCAGCCGGCGGGCGTGCTCGCAGAGGTCATCAACGACGACGGCACTATGGCGCGACTGGAGGACCTGGAGCACTTCGCAGGCGAGCACGGCCTGCTGGTGATCTCGATCGCTGACCTGATCGCGCACCGCCGCCGCCATGAGCAGCTGGTGCGCCGAGTCGCCGAGGCCACCATCCCGACACCGTTCGGCTCGTTCAGCGCCATCGGCTATGAGTCCGTCTATGACGGCCACCAGCACATCGCGCTGATCCGGGGGAAGCCCCAGGGCAAGCCGCGGGTGCTGGTGCGGATGCACTCGGAGTGCCTCACCGGCGACGTGTTCGGATCGCTGCGCTGCGACTGCGGCACGCAGCTTCATGACGCGATGCGCAAGATCGCCGAGGAGGGCGAGGGCGTGATCGTCTACATCCGCGGGCATGAGGGCCGCGGCATCGGGATCATGCACAAGCTGCAGGCATACAAGCTCCAGGATGGCGGCCGGGACACTGTCGAGGCCAACATCGAGCTCGGGTTCGCCGCGGATCTGCGCGACTACGGGACGGGGGCGCAGATCCTGGTCGACCTCGGGCTGTCGACGCTGCGGCTGCTGAGCAACAACCCGTCCAAGCGCGCGGGCCTGGAGGGCTATGGCCTGCAGATCGTGGAGCGCGTGCCGCTGGAGACGACGCCGACAAACGAGAACCTGCGGTACCTGGAGACCAAGCGCGACAAGCTCGGCCACGAGCTGCACGATCTTGTCGCTCCGGAGATCACTGTCACTGAGGAGCAGTCCCGATGAAGGTCCACGAAGGCGCGCTTGACGGCGCCGGCCTGCGGGTCGGGCTGGTCGCTGGGCGGTTCAATGAGGTGGTGGTCCGCCCGCTGGTCGACGGGGCGCTGGACTGCCTGCGCCGTCATGGCGTCGCCGAGGACGATATCGAGCTGGCCTGGGTGCCCGGGGCGTATGAGATCCCTGTGGTGGTGCGCCGGCTGGCGCTGAGCGGCCGATTCGACGCGCTGGTGGCGCTCGGCGCCGTCGTGCGGGGCCAGACCGCCCATTTCGAGTACGTGGCCGCCGAGGCCGCGCATGTCGGTCACATCGCCGAGGAGACCGGCGTGCCGGTCGCTTTCGGTGTGCTGACCGTCGAGACCTTCGAGCAGGCGGTCGACCGCGCCGGCGGCAAGCTCGGGAACAAAGGCTGGGAGGCGGCGCTCGCCGCCATCGAGACCGCGCGGCTGCTCGGAGACCTTAAATAGGGAATGAGCGGCGCGCCAGCCACGCTGGATCATCTCTCGGGCGGTCGATTTGAGCTCGGTCTCGGCGCAGGATGGCTGCGCGACGAGTACGAGTGCGCCGGCATGCCCTTCGACGCCGCTGGCGCTCGCGTTGACCGGCTTTCCGAGGCCCTGGAGGTGCTGGAGCTGCTGCTCTCCGGTGCCAGCTGCACACTCGCCGGCGAGCACTATGTGATCACGGATCTAGAGACGTTTCCCGTGCCCGTGCGGCGCCCGCCGCTGCTGCTGGGAGCCGGAAGCCCGAGGATGCTGCGGCTGGCCGGCAAGTACGCAGACATTGTGGGGATCCTCCCGCGAGCGCTGCCGAACGGCACGATCTCCGAGGAGTTGGCCGAGCGGACGCCCGAAGCCATGGCGCGCAAGATCGATCTCGTCCGACAGGGCGCAGGCGAGCGCTTCGAAGACATCGAGCTC